>JAFECV010000534.1 GCA_018241985.1 Pseudomonadota bacterium
TTTTAATTGCAAGCCATGATCAAGCTGTTTGTCGGGCTCGGCAACCCGGGGCCCGAATACGAGGCGACGCGGCACAACGCCGGCTTCTGGTGGATTGACGCGCTCTCCGATCAGCTCGGGCTCGCTCTCAAGGCCGAGAAGGGCTTCCAGGCGCGGGTCGCGCGCGGCGCGCTGCACGGCCGGCCGCTGTGGCTGATGCAGCCGCAGACCTTCATGAACCTGTCCGGTCGCTCGGTGGCGGCGCTCGCGCGCTTCTACAAGCTCGCGCCCGACGAGATCCTGGTGGTGCACGACGAACTCGATCTGCCGCCCGGCCAGGCCAAGCTCAAGCTCGGCGGCGGCCATGCGGGGCACAACGGGCTGCGCGACATCCATGCGCAGCTCGGCACGCCGGACTACTGGCGGCTGCGCCTCGGCATCGGCCACCCCGGCACCCGCGCCGAGGTGATCGACTGGGTGCTGCGCAAGCCCGCGCCCGAGCAGCGCACCGCGATCGAGGACGCGATCGCGCGCAGCCTGAAGGCGGTGCCGCATCTGGTCGCCGGCGAGATGGAGCGCGCGACGATGGCCGTGCACAGCGGCAATCCGCCGCGCGCGAAGCCGCCAACTGCAAACGACTCGAACGAATCGAGCGACTGACAGCGGCGCCGCGCCGCACCAACCCGTTTCAGCGCGCCGGCCTGCCGCCCGGCACCCCACCCTGCAGCCGCAGGTATTTCTGCCGCAGCGTCTCGCCGCTTTCCGTATGCCGCGGATCGATGACGATGCAGGCGACCGGGCACACCTGCACGCATTGCGGCTCGTCGAAGTGGCCCACGCATTCGGTGCACAGGTCCGGGTCGATCCGGTAGATCTCCGGCCCCATCGCGATCGCCTGGTTCGGGCATTCGGGCTCGCAGACATCGCAATTGATGCATGCGTCGGTGATCAACAGCGCCATGGCGCTATTATCGGCAGCCGTCGCGCCGGCCGCATTCCCACGGCGAGCAGCAGCGGCGGCCGCGAACATCCATGGGTCTCTTTCTCGTCAAGCGGGTCCTCACGCTGATCGCGACGCTGATCGGCGCGTCGGTCGTGGTGTTCCTGGTGCTGGAAGTGCTGCCGGGCAACGCGGCGCAAGTGCTGATGGGCGCGGACGCGTCGCCGGCGGCGGTGGCCGCGCTCGCGCACAAGCTCGGGCTCGATCAGCCGGCGTGGACGCGCTACTGGCACTGGATCGCCGGCCTGCTCACCGGCCACCTCGGCAACAGCTACGCCTACAGCGCGCCGGTGATCGACCTGATCCGCGAACGCATGGCGCTGACCGTGCCGCTGGCGGTGTTGTCCATGGCGCTCACCATCGTGATCGCGCTCGCGGTCGGCGTGACCGCCGCCGCGCGCCACAACCAGATCGGCGACGTCGGGCTGATGGGCCTGACCCAGCTCGGCATCGCGATTCCGAACTTCTGGTTCGCGATCCTGCTGATCCTGCTGTTCTCGGTAAAGCTCCAGTGGTTTTCCGCCGGCGGCTTCGACGGCTGGGGCGAGGGCCTGGACGGCCTGTGGGACGGCCTGAAGGCGCTGCTGCTGCCGGCGCTCGCGCTGGCCGTGGTGCAGGCGGCGATCCTCGCGCGCATCACGCGCCAGGCGGTGCTCGAGGTGATGCGCGAAGACTTCGTGCGCACCGCGCGCGCGAAGGGCGCGAGCCGGCACACCGTGCTGTGGGGCCATGTGCTGCGCAACGCGATGATTCCGGTCGTCACCGTGATGGGCATGCAGTTCTCCGAGCTGCTCGCCGGCACGATCGTGGTCGAGAACGTGTTCTACCTGCCGGGCCTCGGGCGCCTCATTTTCCAGGCGATCGGCCAGCGCGACCTGATCGTGGTGCGCAACTGCGTGATGCTGCTGGCCGCGATGGTGGTGATCGTCAACTTCGTCGTCGACGTGCTGTACGCTGTCATTGACCCTCGAATCAAGGCCAGCGACATATGAACACCCCCAGGCTTCGCGCACTGCGTGTCGCTTCGCCAACCCCCTCGAAGGGGACGCACCCAGCGG
>JAFECV010000535.1 GCA_018241985.1 Pseudomonadota bacterium
GCGGACCGGCGGAGCCGGCTCCGCGGGTGCCCGCGAACGGCCTGCTCCGCGGCCTCTCGAGCCGTTTGCGGCGAGAGCGCCGGTCAGTGGCCCACTATCCCGCGCAGCCGCTCGCGCAGCGCGTCGATCTCGTCGAGCAGCTGCAGCGCCAGCGCGGCGCCGGCGACGTTCACGCCGAGGTCGCGCCGCAGCCGCACCGCGACGCTGACATGGCGCAGCTGCACGCCGGTGAAGCGCCACGCGGCCGGGTCCCGGCCGGCGGGCTCGATCGCGCCTTCGGCGATCAGCTCGTGGATGAAATCGGCCTGCGCAGCGCAGGCGCGGCACAACTCGGCGAGCGTCAGGTCGGTCTGCTCCTCGACGATCAGCGCGGCCTGCTGGCGTTGTTCCTGGCTCATGGTCACACCCCCAGTCTTGCGCGCGGCTGGAACGCGGGAAACTGCGCCGCCAGCTCGTGGTACGCGGTGCGTGCCGCATCGCCGTCCGCGCTCGGCGTGACGATCTGCAGCACGAAGTAGAGATCGCCGGACGCGGCGTCCTGCGTCGCGCCCGGAATGCCGCGGCCCTTCGCGCGGAGCTTGCGCCCCGTGTTCGAGCCGGGCGGAATCGTCAAAGCGAGCCGGCCGCTCGGCGTCGGCACCGTGACCTCGGCGCCGAGCGCCGCTTCCCACGGCGCGACCGGCAGATCGAGGTAGACGTCGCGCCGGTCGACGCGGTAATGCGCGTGCGTGCGGAACTCGACCTCGAGGTACAGGTCGCCGGGCTTGCCGTCGCCGATGCCCGGTCCGCCCTGGCCGGCCAGGCGGATGTGCTGGCCGGCACGCACGCCGCGCGGAATCTTGAACTCGAGCTGGCGCTCCTTGAGCAGCACGTGGCCCTGATCGTCGATCTGCGGCAGCTCCAGCGTGATCATGCGCGTCGCGCCGGTGTACGCGTCCTCCAGGTCGATCTGGATGCGCGCGTGGCGGTCCTCGCCCTGCATGTGGAACGCGCCGCGGGCGCTGCGTCCGGCGCGGGCGCCGGCGCCCATGTCGCCACGGCCGAACAATGATTCGAAGAAGTCGCTGTAGTCCTGTGCCTGTTCGCGCTGCGCACGGCCGCCGGCTCCGGCGGATTCGAAACCCGCATCCCATCCGGGCGGCGGCTGGAAGTCCTGGCCCGCGCGGTAGTCGGGGCCGAGCCGGTCGTAGGCCGCGCGCTTGTCCGCGTCGCGCAGCACCTCGTAGGCTTCACCGAGCTCCTTGAACTGCCGTTCGGCGTCGGGCTCCTTGCTGACGTCCGGGTGGTACTTGCGCGCCAGGCGGCGGTAGGCGCGCTTGATGTCGTCCTGCGAGGCATCGCGCGCCAGGCCCATGACCTGGTAATAGTCCTTGAATTCCATCGAACCTCCGCCAACTGCTGCATCATAGGCGCATGGCTGCGGGCGCCGCGCATGCCGTCCGCCGCCGAACGGGAAACGAGATTGTCCGAATTCATCGATGACCTGCTGCGCCTCGTGCTGCGCATCGTTCTGCTCGCGATGGCGCTGGTCTTCATCGCGAGCCTGGTGGTCGCGGGCGCGCTGCTGCTCGCGGTCTGGGCGGTGCGGCGGCTCTGGGCCCGGCTCATCGGCCGGCCGGTCAGCCCCTGGGTGTTCCGCATCGATCCGCGCGCGCAGTGGAACCGCTTCTACCATGCGGCGGACGATTGGCCGCCCGGGTCGGTGCGCCGTGAAGAGTTGCGCCGCGGACAGCAGCAAGCGCAGGATGTCGAGGTGAAAGAGCGCAAGCATACGGACGACGACGGCTGATCGCGCGGTCCGTGCGAGGCCTGGCGAGGCCTGGCGAGGCCTGTGCGCGGACCCGGTTGACCTCGCGTCGTTGCCCGGCCGCTGCGCCGATCGTGAATACGTGAATACTTCACGTGCGCGGACTGCGGCTAGCTTGCAACCCCATTGCGCGCCGCGCCGCGGTCTATAGAGTCGGCTCTGACGGCGGTGCAGCGATAACTTTCACCTCACCTGCCCGGACAGATCGACAGTGATTTCGTG
>JAFECV010000536.1 GCA_018241985.1 Pseudomonadota bacterium
TCGACCGCCTGAAGGACGCGATCCGCCGCCGGGGCGAGAACATCTCCTCCTACGAGGTCGAGCAGGTGCTGCTCAGTCACCCCGCCGTGGCGCTGGCGGCCGTCTTCCCGGTGCAAAGCGAGCTGGCCGAGGACGAGGTCATGGCCGCCCTGGTGCCCCGCGAGGGCATGGCGCTCGACCCGGTGGAGCTGATCCGCTTTTGCGAGCCGCGCATGGCCTACTTTGCCGTGCCGCGCTTTCTCGAATTCATGAAGGAACTGCCCACCACCGAAAACGGCAAGGTGCAGAAATTCAAGCTGCGCGAACGCGGCCGCACCCCCGCCACCTGGGACCGCGAAGCGGCCGGCATCAAGGTCAAGCGCTGAACATGACCGCCTACCTGAAGCGCAAGGGCTACGAAGGCGTGGCGCTCGCCGTGCCGGTCACGGTGCCGTACGAGCGCTACACCACGAAAGGCGCGCACTGGTACGTGGGCCAGGCCGTGCGGGCGCTGGTGCAGGGCTCGGGCCTGGACAAGGCGCAGATCGACGGCCTGACGGTCAGCAGCTTCTCGCTGGCGCCCGACACCGCCGTGGGCGTGACCCAGCACCTGGGCCTGTCGCCGCGCTGGCTCGACCACATTCCCACCGGCGGCGCCTCGGGCGTGATGGCGCTGCGCCGCGCCGCGCGCGCAGTGCAGTGCGGCGATGCCGAGGTGGTGGCCTGCGTCGCGGGCGACACCAACCACGTCGATTCGTTTCGCCAGACGCTGGGCGCCTTCAGCCACTTCGCGCGCGACGCCAGCTACCCCTATGGCGCGGGCGGGCCCAACTCGATGTTCGCCTTCATCACCGCGCACTACATGCGCCGGTACGGCGCGCGGCGCGAGGACTTCGGCCGCATCGCGGTGGCACAGCGCACCAACGCCCTGGGCAACCCCAACGCCCTGTTCAAGAAGCCGCTCACGCTCGATGAATACATGGCGGCGCGACCCGTGTCCGACCCGATCCACCTGTTCGACTGCGTGATGCCTTGCGCCGGCGCCGAGGCTTTCCTCGTCATGGCACCCGAGCGCGCGCGCGACCTGGGCCTGCCGCACGTGCTGCTGCGCGGCGCGATCGAGCGGCACAACGCCTACAGCAGCGACCCGGTGATGGTCTGCGGCGGCTGGGCCATGGACCGCGATGACCTGTACGCGCAGGCCGCCATCCAGCCCGGCGACATCGACGTGATGCAGACCTATGACGACTACCCCGTCATCGTGATGATGCAGTTCGAGGACCTGGGCTTTTGCGCCAAGGGCGAAGGCCCCGACTTCGTGCGCGCGCACGACCTGACGCATGCGGGCGACTTCCCGCAGAACACCAGCGGCGGCCAGCTCTCGTGCGGGCAGGCGGGCGCGGCGGGCGGCTTCATCGGCATGACCGAGACCATCCGCCAGCTCACGGGCCAGGCCGGCGCGCGCGCCGTGGCCGATGCGCGCTACGGCCTGGTGGGCGGCTTCGGCATGGTCACCTATGACCGCTGCCTGTGCACCGGCGCCGCGATCCTGGAGGCCGCCGCATGACGCTGCCGTTCGCCAAGCCGCCGCGCAAGAACCCCATCCTGCGCACGCCGCAGATCAACCTGCCGCCCAGCGCGCGCGGGCGCGTGGCCCTGGGCCTGACGGCCGCCGCCGCCGAGGGGCGCTTCGTGCTGCAGGTATGCAAGGAATGCGGCGCAACGCAATACCCACCGCGCGAGGCGTGCTATCAATGTTTGTCTCCCGCGCTGCACTGGCACGAGCAGACCGGCGCGGGCGAGCTGCTGGCCGAGACCACGCTGGCGCACAGCAACGACCTGTATTTCCGCGAGCGCCTGCCCTGGCGCCTGGGCATGGTGCGGCTGGACGCCGGCCCCAGCGTGATGGTGCACCTGCACGGCGAGGTGGGCGCCGCGCCCAGCCGCGTGCGCGTGGGCGTGCGGCTGGACCGCGCCGGCCAGGCGGTGCTGATTGGTTTGCCGGAGAAAGGATCGGAGCACATGCAGGACGACCCGATGCTGCGCGA
>JAFECV010000537.1 GCA_018241985.1 Pseudomonadota bacterium
GGCACGGCCAGATTGGCGGTGTAGTTCCACTCGCGCACGCCCTCGCTGCGCAGCCCGAGGCCGATCGCATACAGCGCGCGGCCCAGGCCCGGGTTCTGCCGCGCGGCCTGCATTTCCTCGGGGGTCGGCGGCGCCGGCTGCGGCGGCACGGTCACCTGCCGGCCGAGCGCGTCGAGCGCGAGTTGCGGATAGAAGTCCTGTACGCCGGCGATCGCTTCCAGCAGTTCGGTGGCTTTCAGCGGACGCGACGACAGCGGGTCGGCACGCTCCTCCGGCGTGAGCGTCGCACGGATCGCACGCGCCTTCCAGTAGACCCAGGTCGGGCTCTTCTGCTCGTCCGGCCCCATCGCGTCGATCGCGCCGAGCACGGTGCGCCAATGGCCCGCGCGCAGCGCGGCACGCGCCTTCCAGGCCAGCATGGCCTCGCTCAGGTCGGCATTCCGACTGATCTTCGCGTAGTAGCCGGACGCGGTATCGGCGAGCCGCAGCGCGGCCTCCTTGCCGATCGCGCCCCAGGCCCAGTCGCGCTGCGCGCGGGTCAGCTGCGGACTCCAGTTGCTGTCGAGCTGGGTTGCGGCGGCATCCGGGTCGTTCGCCGCCATGCGCACCAGCGCCAGCACGACCAGTTCGCGCTCTGGCAGCGTGCGCGCCGACGCCCGGGTCGCCAGGAACTTCGCCGGGTTCGCCGCCAGCAGCGCGAAGCGATCCAGCAGTTCCGGCGCGACGATCTGCACCGCGTTGCGCGCCGCCTGCACCCGGTTCGCCTCGAGCGCGACGCGCGCCTTGCGCCACGCGACGGAAGGCTGCATCTTCTGCGCGGCGATCAGCGTCGCCGCCGCCTGCGTGCAGCCGTCGTCGACCCTGTGCAGCGAAAACCAGTCGGCGCTGACCTGTTCGGCAAGCGTCGGCGAAGGGCTGGGGCTGGTCAGTTGCTCGATCAGCAGCGCGTAGCACTCGACCTCGGGGTCGTCGCGCATGCGGAACTTCGGATACACCGCGGCGAACTGGTCCCAGTCGCGGCGCTGGCCGAGCAGCAGCAGCCAGTCGTTGCGCAGCCGGTCCTCCTGGTAGGTGCCGGGGTAGCGGTCGAGGAAGTCCTGGACCTCCTGCGGGCTGGCGTCTTCGAGCCGGGCCTTCAGCTCCCAGTACGCGGCCCAGGGTTCGAGCGGGTTGCCGCGCGCCTGCGGCAGCAGCGCGGTGAGCGCCGCCTTGTCGCCGCGCTTGAACGCCTGGCTCATCTCTAAGATCACGTCGTCGCTGCTGCCCTGGGCGCGCGCGCTCGGCGCGGCCGACAGCAGGACGCCGCAGGCGATCAGCGCCGCGAGCAGCGCCGGTGTCAGAATCCTGGGCAGTTGCATGGGGGAGAATTATGGACAAATCGGCGGCGCGTCTCGCGCTGATCGAAGAACGGCTGAACATGCCGGACCGCCTGCAGCGCTCCGACGCGCTGCAGCGCGTGCTGCGCATCTGGCTGGTCGGGCGCGCCGACACGGTGATCGGCGCGTACTGGCCGATCAAGGGCGAGTTCGATCCGCTGCCGGCGTTGCATCGCTGGAAGGAGGACGGCGAGCTGCTCGAAGGGCCGGCGATGAAGCGCATCGGGCTGCCGGTCGTCGACAAGCTGCGCAAGTCGCTGACCTTCCACGCCTGGTACCCCGGCTGCCCGATGGAGAACGACGCCTACGACATCCCGAAGCCGAAGGACACCGAGGTGGTGGTCCCGACGCTGCTGTTCGTGCCCTGCCTCGGCTACGGGCCGGGCGGCTACCGGCTGGGCTACGGCGGCGGCTTCTACGACCGCACGCTGGCCGCGCTCAAGCCGCGGCCGATGACGGTCGGCCTCGGCTACACCCAGGGCTTCCTCGAGGACTTCGAGCCCGAACCGCACGACCTGCCGCTGGACGCGATCCTGAACGACAACGGCGTCGTCTGGCCGGTCTGAACCACCCCCAGGCTGCGCGCACTTCGTGTCGCTTCGCCAACCCCCTCAAATGGGGCACCGCCAGCGGCCGGGCCAAG
>JAFECV010000538.1 GCA_018241985.1 Pseudomonadota bacterium
CCCATCCACGCCGCCACCTCTTCTGACGCCATCCGTCTGGAGCTCGAAGAAGTCCTCAAGCTGCAACGCGCAGCCTACTTCGCCCACCCCTACCCCACCTTTGCCGAGCGCAAGGCTGACCTGCTCAAGCTCAAAGCCTTCATCAAGGACAACCGCGACGCCATCGTGGACGCCATCAGCGCCGACTACGGCAACCGCTCGCGCCACGAAACCCTGTTTGCCGAAATCTTCAGTGTGGTCGACGGTGTGGAACACACCCTCAAGCACCTCAAGACCTGGATGAAGCCACAGCGCCGCGGTGTGGACATCAAGAATTTCTTCGGTGCCAAGAACCGCGTGGTTCCCCAGCCTCTGGGCATCGTGGGTGCCATCGTGCCGTGGAACTTCCCCATCAACCTCAGCTTCAGCGGACTCATCGCCGCCTTTGCCGCTGGCAACCGCTCCATGGTCAAGATGTCGGAAAACTCCCGCCATCTCGCCAAGCTGCTGATTGAAAAGTCTCCCAAGTATTTCCCCCGGGACAAGCTGGCGTTCTTCGATGAAACCGGCGGCGTGGGCATTGAGTTCTCGAAGCTGAAGTTCGACCACATCCTGTTCACCGGATCCGGCCTGACAGGCCGCGCCGTCATGGCAGCGGCTGCCCCCAACCTGTGCCCTGTCACGCTGGAACTCGGCGGCAAATCGCCCGCCATCATTTGCGACGATTACCCGCTGCGCAAAGCTGCCGAACGCGTCCTGTTCGTGAAGTACTTCAACGCCGGACAGATCTGCACCACCATTGACCACATCTACATCCCGGAAGACAAAGTCAAGGAGTTCACCGAGATGTCCAAGGGCATCGTCACAGAGCGCTACCCGCACCTGAGCTCGCCCGATTTCACCTCCATGATTGACGACCGCTCCTTCAACCGGGTGGTGGGTGCCATGGAAGAGGCGCAAGAGCGCGGCGCCACACTGGTCCAGCTGATTCCCGGCCGCCAATGGGACGCAGCCACGCGCAAGATCGCCCCACACATCGTGCTCAACGCGCCCGCCGACTGCGCGCTGCGCACGCGCGAGATCTTCGGCCCCGTGCTGCCAATCATTCCGTACAAGAAAATTGAAGACCCCGTCCAGGCCATCAACGACGGCCCGCGTCCACTGGCGCTCTACCCCTTCAGCAACGACAAGGCGCTGGTGCACCACCTGCTGACCCACGTAATGTCGGGCGGCGTCAGCGTCAACGATGGTCTGTTCCACGTGGGCCAGCACGATCTGCCTTTTGGTGGTGTGGGCGACAGCGGCATGGGCCACTACCACGGCTACGAAGGTTTTGTCACCTTCTCCAAGATGCGCCCGGTGTTCTACCAGGCCCCCTTCAGCGCCGTGAAGTTCCTGTGGCCGCCTTACGGCAAGTTCGCGACCAAGTACCTCGACTTCCTGACCAAGTAACCCGATACACACTGCCATGAAGCACCTGCCTCCCCACCTGCAGCGCAGAAGTTTTCTCAAGCTCGGTATCGGTGCCGCCGTCGTTCTGGCCGTGGCTGGCGGCGCGGTGGCACTGATCAAGCCGGGCCTGGTCAATGGCCGCCTCAGCCCCTCCGCGCGGCTGCTGATGGCCCGCGTCGGACAGGCCATGCTGCAAGGCACGCTGCCTGCGGATGCGCTGGAACAGCAACGCGCCATCGACGCGGTCCTGCAGCGTACCGATGACTTCACCGCCGGCCTGCCCGCGCATGTGCAGGCTGAACTCTCGCAACTGTTCGGCCTGCTGGCCACGGCCGCGGGCCGGCGCGGCATTGTGGGTCTGTCGCCGTCGTGGGAAGACGCCACAGTGGCAGAAACCAGCGCCGCACTGCAGTCCATGCGCGCGTCCGGCACGGAGCTGCGCATCCAGGCCTACCAGGGACTGCACGACATCGTGTTTGTGCCCTATTTCTCGGGCGAAGAGTCCTGGAAGACCATCGGCTATCCCGGCCCCAGAGCCGTCTGAGTCACCCTGCATCCACTGAAATCGCATGACCAACATCATT
>JAFECV010000539.1 GCA_018241985.1 Pseudomonadota bacterium
GGATCGCGCGAAAGTCGTACGGGGCCGGCCAGTGCTTGCGGCGCAGGATGTCGAACACGGCGCTGCGCGCGGTGCCGTCGCCGTTGCAGGCCGCGGCCTGCGCCTTCGCGGCTGCTGAAGCCAGGCTCTCCCGCGTGGCCCACAGCCGCGAGCCGATCAGCGCGCCATCGGCGCCGAGCAGCAGCGCCGCCGCCAGCGTGCGGCCGTCGGCAATGCCGCCGGCGGCCAGCAGCAGCGTGTCGGGCGCATGCGCCGCCAGCCAGTCGGCCAGTTCCGGCACGAACGTGATCGTCGCGCGGCCGCCCAGCGAATTCATGCCGTGCCCGCCGGCTTCCGCACCCTGCGCGACGATCACCTTTGCGCCCGCTTCGAGCGCCTGCGGCACCTGCTCCATGCGCTGTACCTGGCAGATCAGCGGGATGCCGGCGCGCGCGATGCGCTCGCCAAAGGGAAGCGGGTCGCCGAACGACAGCATCAGCGCGCGCGGCCGCTCGTTCCCGGGCAGGTCCAGCATCCAGTCGAGCGCGGACGCGTCCTCTTCGAGCTTCCAGGTGATGAAGCCGCAGCCGATGTGCGCGCGCGCCGCGGGCGTTCGTGCCTCCTCGAGCGCCAGCCGGTATTCGCGCTGGGTCCAAGCCAGGTCGCCATAACCGCCGCCGACCAGGCCGAGCGCGCCGGCGCGGGCGCAGGCCGCCGCCAGTCGGCCGCCGCTGGCCAGCGCCATCGGTGCCAGCGCGATGGGAGATGTCAGATCGAACAGAGTGGTGAGTCGCGTTTCCATGGGCCGATTGTGTGCCTGCCGTGCGGAACGCGCTTGTGCAGTCGGCTGGTGACACCGTGTCCGGTCGGTAACTGAGCTGTGAACAAATGCTCCTAAGACCGCCTTTTGTCCGTAGCCCATTCGGACTAATTGCAGTTTTGTTGTAGTTCTTAAAGGCTAGACTCGCCGAGTCTGGGGTGGAGGCGGCGGCACACTGAGGTCGCAGATGGCCAGTTTCCACAACCCGGTTCCGCAGAGGGGACCGGGCAACGGGTAACAAGCAACGCGCCACGAGGCAGGTGCGCCGCTTAAAGGAGAGGGATTCGTGAACAGGATTTACAGCAAGGTCTGGAACAGGTCGCGCGGACAATGGGTTTCGGCCATTCTTCTTTTCTCGGGCTGCATGGGTTGGGCCTCGCAAGCGTCGGCGCAGAGCGCCAATTGCACCTATACCAACACCGCAGCAGGGACGATGGCTTGCGGCTATCAGTCGACGGCCACCGGTCAAGCCGCTGAGGCCGTGGGCAATGCCGCCAACGCTTATGGCAACCAGACCACCGCGATTGGCAGCGGCGCGCAGGCCGGCACCAGCGGCGGCTCGACCAATCAGTCCACGGCAGTGGGTGTCTACTCCGGCGCCACCGGTGATCAATCCACCGCGATGGGCAACAACGCGCAAGCGCAGGGCAACTCCAGCATTGCGATCGGCGGCGACGATCTGGACAAGGTGGCGAATGCCACCTACACCGCCGTCGTCAACGGCAAGACCACGACAGCGACCGGCGCGGCGATCTACACCGCGTTGACGGGAAGCTCGGCGATTGCTGCCGGTACGTACTACTCGCCGACGGCCGGCGACGGTTCCGTTGCGCTGGGTCCGCAGGCGCGGGCGGGCGGATCGACCACCGGCTCCACTCCCGGCAGTTCGTGGAACTCGCTGGGTGAATTCGATATCGCGATTGGTGCGCAGGCTTACGCCATTGGTTTTTCGTCCATCGCCCTGGGCACCGGTGCGCAGGCGACGGCCGACACGTCGTTTGCGATCGGCCCGAATGCGCAAGCCACTGCGACCAGCACGCTCGCCATCGGCACCTCGTCCAAGGCGAGCAGTGCGAACGCGCTGGCAATCGGTACAGGCGGCACGAATGCAGCGACTTATACGCAGGCGAGTGGTTCCGGCGCGACGGCGCTCGGCGGCAACGCTACGGCAGGTGCCAACGCAGCGGCGAGCGACGCCGTCGCTATCGGC
>JAFECV010000053.1 GCA_018241985.1 Pseudomonadota bacterium
ATCACTTCGTGCAGCTTCATCGCATCGTGCCCGGCGCCGCTGGGCATGCGGTGCAGTGGCACGCCGATGTCCTGCACCGCGCGCTCCCAGCGCTGCTGCCAGGGCGGCGCGCTCGGCGCGGCGGCCTGGCGCATGGTTTCCTCGAGCTTGAAGTGCAGGCCGCGCCGTTGGCAGATGCGCTCGAGTTCGGCGCGCACGTCGTTCGCGCAGGCGTCGCGCACCTCGTTCGTCGTCGCGCGGATGTCCAGGCTGAACCGGCAGCGGCCGGGCACGACGTTGATCGACCCGTTCGGCACTTCGAGCATGCCGACCGTCGCGACCAGGTGCGGCACGCTGGCGCCGCGCTTCTCGGCGTACAGCACCAGCTCCGCCGCGCCCGCCGCCGCGTCGCGGCGCCGGTCCATCGGCGTGGTGCCGGCGTGGCTTGCCATGCCGACGATCTCGCCGACATAGCGCACGCTGCCGTTGATCGAGGTCACGATGCCGAGCGGCAGGTCCAGTTCGTTCAGCACCGGCCCCTGCTCGATGTGCACCTCGACGAAGCCGAGGTACTTCGCCACGTCGCGCCTGAGCTTGGGAATGTCGTCTATGCACAGCCCCGCATGCTCGATCGCGGCGCGCATCGTGATGCCGTCCGCGTCCTTCTGGTCGAGCCAGCCCATGTCGAAATGCCCGGTCAGCGCGCCGGAGCCGAGGAACACCGCCTTGTAGCGCTGGCCTTCCTCCTCGGCGAAGCCGACGACCTCGAAGCCGAACGGCAGGCGGCGCTTGGCGCGGCTGAGCGCGCGCACGCAGGCCATGGGCACGAAGATGCCCAGGCGCCCGTCGTACTTGCCGCCGTTGCGCACCGTGTCGTAGTGGCTGCCGGTCAGCAGGCGCTTGGCCCGAGGGTCGCTACCGTGGTAGATGCCGACCACGTTGCCGACCGCGTCGATCGCAACCTCGTCGAAGCCGCATTCCTCGCGCATCCAGTGCGAGATCCGCTGCGCGCAGGCGCGGTGCGCATCGGTCAGGTAGGTCACCGTGAGCTCGCCGCGCTCGGCGTAGCCGGGGTCGCTGTTCTTCGACAGCCGCTCGGCCCAGTCCCAGACCTGGTTGCCGAGATCCGGCGGCGCGCCGAACTTGTCCTCGAGGCGGATTTCGGCGATCCGGTGGATGTTGCGCAGGCACTCGGCCAGCTCGAAATCCGGGTGGTTGTCCAGCCGGCGCTCGAACGTGGCGATGATCTGGGTCTTGGCGAGGCCGGTCCCGCGCGGGCCCCGCACCGCCAGCACGAACGGAAAGCCGAACTTCGCGTTGTAGGCGGCATTGAGCTGCTGGATCTTCGCGAATTCCTCCGGCGTGCAATCGGTCAGGCCCGCCTTGCTCTGCTCGTTCGTCGACTCCAAGGTCAGGGTCTTTGCAACCATCGCCTTGCCCGCGAGCTCCGGGTGGGCGCGGACCAGCGCGAGCTTCGCGTCGGGGCTGGCCTGATCCAGTGCCTGCGCCATCGCGTGCTTGAGCTGCGCGAGCGAGCGAAACGGCCGCGCCGCGAGCGCGCGCTCGGCGATCCACGGCGTGTGCTCGTACAGCCCGTCGAGCATCTTGGCGGCTTCCTCGGGAGAGGCCGCATTCAGTTGTTCCAGCGTGTAGGCCATGGTCATGCTCCGTACGGGTGCGCCTGCTTCCAGTGGCGCGCGATGTCGATGCGCCGGCACACCCAGACCTGGTCGCGTTGGGCGATGTGGTCGAGAAAGCGCTGCAGCGCGACGATGCGGCCGGGGCGGCCCAGCAGGCGGCAATGCATGCCGATGCTCATCATCTTCGGGCGGTCCAGGCCGGCCGGGTCGCCCTCGGCGTAGAGCGCGTCGAAGCTGTCGCGCATGTACTGGAAGAACGGATCCGCGTGCGAGTAGCCCTGCGGCAGCGCGAAGCGCATGTCGTTGCAGTCCAGCGTGTACGGCACGATGAGCTGCGGCACCACGGTGCCGTCGGTCTTCTTCACCTTCATCCAGAACGGCAGGTCGTCGCCGTAGTAGTCGCTGTCGTACTCGAACCCGCCGTAGTCGGCGACGAGCCGCCGCGTGCGCGGGCTGTCGCGCCCGGTGTACCAGCCGAGCGGGCGCTCGCCGGTCAGCTGCTCGATCGCCTGCATGGCGAGGCCCATGTGCTCACGCTCGGTTGCTTCGTCCACGCCCTGGTAATGGATCCAGCGCCAGCCGTGGCAGGCGATCTCGTGGCCCAGTTCCTTGAACGCGGCGGCGGCCTCGGGGTGGCGCTGCAGCGCCTTGCCGACGCCGAACACGGTCAGCGGCAGGCCGCGCGATTCGAACTCGCGCAGCACGCGCCAGACGCCCGCGCGCGAGCCGTATTCGTAGATGCCCTCCATGCTCATGTGGCGTTCCGGATAGCTGGCGGGGTTGAACATTTCCGACAGGAACTGCTCGGACCCCGCGTCGCCGTCGAGCACGCAGTTCTCGCTGCCTTCCTCGTAGTTGAGGACGAACTGCACGGCCACGCGCGCGCCGCCGGGCCAGCGGGCGTGCGGCGGGTTGCGGCCGTAGCCGGTCAGGTCGCGCGGATAGGAGAGGGTGCAGTCATAGGTGTTCATGGGACGGCAAGATCGGACATGGCGGTGGAAATGTCCAGGCTCGGGACCTTGCGGTGGTAGGACAGGTTGTCCTCCACGTGCTGCAGGTGCTCGGTCATGAGCCGGACGGCGAGGGGTTCGTCGCGCGCCGCAAACGCCTTGATGATTTCGACGTGCTCTTCGTTCGAATGCACGGCGGCGCCGGTGCTCTGGTACATCAGCGTGATCAGCGCGCAGCGCGAGATCAGGTCGCCGAGGATCTCGGCCAGCACATGGTTGCCCGCGAGCTCGGCCATGCGCACATGGAAGTCGCCCAGCAGTTCGGTGCGCCCGCTCACGTCCTGCCGGTCGACCGCGAGCTTCTCCTGGGCCACGTGGTCCTTCAGCGTGCGCAGCTTGGCCGGGGTGATGCCGCGCACCAGCACGCGCGCCATCTCGGCTTCGAGCATGCGCCGCACCGCGAAGACTTCGCGCGCCTCGTCGACGGCCGGCGCCGCGACGAACGCGCCGCGCGACGGCTCCATGCGGACCAGCCGGCTCTGCGACAACTGGAACAGCGCCTGGCGCACCAGCGTGCGCGACACGCCGAAATGATTGGCCAGCTGCTGCTCGGCGAGCCGCGCGCCCGGCAGCAGCCGGTGCTCCACGATCGCACGGGTCAGCGAATCAACGATGAAACCGGTGGTCGGGGCGTCCATCGCCGCATGATAGCGGGAATTCCACAAAGTGTATACACTTCTGTCCACGCAAATCGACAGGGTTTCTGGCGCGATTTCTGAACACGGCAAAGAACGACTCGGAAGGACGACAAATGGGCTTGAGCACTCACGTACTGGACACCATGCACGGCTGCCCCGCGGCGGGCATGGCGGTGGAGCTTTACACGACCAGCGGCGATGCGGCGACGCTGGTGCGCAAGCTGGTGCTGAACGGCGACGGGCGCACCGACGGTCCGCTGTACGACAACAACACGCTGCGCAAAGGCACCTACCGGCTGGTGTTCGACGTGGCCGGGTATTTCAAGGCGCGCGGCGTCGCGCTGCCCGAGCCCAATTTCCTGAACCGGGTGAGCCTGGACTTCGGCGTTGCCGACACCAGCCAGCACTACCACGTGCCGCTGCTGGTGAGTCCCTGGAGCTACGGAACCTACCGCGGGTCCTGACCGGCGCCGGGCCGGCGGACCGAACGCGGACCCGCGCTAATCGGGTTCGTCGCCGCGTTGCCCTTCGGTCAGCGTGTCGAGCTGGAACCGGCCGCTGCGGTCCCAGAGCCAGACATCGGTGTAGGTCACCCGGCCCAGCCGCTGCGGGACCGGGAACGGCGCCGCGCGCCGCACCATCCGCTCGATTTCCGCCATCACCTCCGGCGCCTGGGTCGGCGCCCGCATCCAGCTGATCTTGCCGACCTGGCCGCGGCTGCCGACCTCGACCTGCAGCACGCCGACCGCGTACAGCATCGGCGGCATCCGGCCGTGATAGATCCGGTCGGGATAGACCGCGTACAGGTGGCGCGCGGCGTCGCGGCGGTACCCGCGCGCGGTCGTCGCCTGTGAAGGCGGCGGTGCCGCCAACGGAACCCCCGGCGCGGCGGGCGGCGCGGCCGGCGGGCGGGCGCAGCCGCTGATCAGGGCTGCGATGGCAAGGCCCGCGGCGAGCAGCAGCGAGCCGCCTCTGGCAATGATCGCCGTGGCGATTCGCCCGGTGTCGATGGTCGGTATGCGATCTTTCATATCGGCGGAGCCGGCTCGTAAAGCGAGAATGAATCTGTTGTCACTTTGCCTGAAATTGGGCCGCGCGCCCCCTGGCACAGGACGCGCAAAGGTATCGTTTTGTGAGCAAGACCGAAGACTTTCTCTCCCGACTCGCCCGCGAACCCGCGGTGCTGGTCAGCGTGGACTCGACGCGGGGTTCGGCGCCGCGCGAGCAGGGCGCCTGGATGGCCGTGTTCGCAAAGGGAGCGGTCGGGACGATCGGCGGCGGGCATCTCGAATTCCAGGCGATAGCCGTCGCGCGCGCGCGTCTCGCGGGCGCGGTCGGCGAGCCGGTGCTGCGATTCGCGCTCGGGCCCAGCCTGGGCCAGTGTTGCGGCGGGGTCGTGTTCCTCCGTTTCGAAGTCGTGACCGCGGCCGACGCGGCCGCACTGCGCCGGCGCATCGCGCAGCAGCTGCCGCCGGTGGCGCTGTTCGGCGGCGGCCATGTCGGCGCGGCGCTGGCGCGGGTGATCGCGACGCTGCCGTTCGCGCTGACCTGGATCGACAGCCGCGACGGCATCTTCCCCGATGACGTGCCAAACGACGTCTGCTGCGACTATTCGGAGCCGGTGCAGGCGGCGGTGCGCGGCCTGGCCGCGGGATCGCGGCTGATCATCATGAGCTTCAGCCATGCCGAGGATCTGGACATCGTCGCCGCCGCGCTGGCGCGCCAGCGCGAGCGTGCCGACCTGCCGTACATCGGGCTGATCGGCAGCAAGACCAAATGGGCGACCTTCCGGCATCGGCTGGCGGCGCGCGGATTCAGCCCCGAGGAGCTCGCCCACGTGACCTGCCCGATCGGGATCGCCGGGATCACCGGCAAGGAGCCGGAAGTCATCGCGGTCGCCGTTGCGGCGCAGCTGCTGCAGGTGTCGCCACAGATGTCGGCCTAGGGTTTTCACCTAGCAATCCGATCGCCGAAACGCTGGAGCGCCGTCGGTAAGTTGTATACACTTTGGTGGACAGGTCGCCGCGGAGCGGGAAAGCTCAAGAGACTTTCCAGTTCGTGACCCGAGTTGTCCGCTCACAGAGCCCGCAGTGGTGAGCGGTTGGGCACAAGCAAGAGGCGGCTTCGCGCCGCGAGGTGGAGACAGCAATGGAAGGCTACCTTCTCGACTGGGGCAACCTGATTCTGCGGTGGACGCACGTCATCGTGGCGATCGCGTGGATCGGCTCCTCGTTCTATTTCGTTTTCCTCGACAGCAACCTGACGCCGCCGCTCGGCGACTATGAAAAGTCGCAGGGCGTGAACGGCGAACTCTGGGCGCTGCACGGCGGCGGCTTCTACCACCCGGTGAAGTGGAACGTCGCGCCGCCGAAGCTCCCCGACCACCTGCACTGGTTCTACTGGGAGAGCTACAGCACCTGGCTGTCGGGCTTCGCGCTGTTCACGATCTCGTACCTCTGGAACGCGAACATGTTCCTGGTCGATCCGTCGGTGATGAAGCTGGCGCCGGCCGAGGCGATCGCGGCCGCGATCGCGTTCCTGGTCGTGTTCTGGATTCTCTACGACGCGATCTGCCGCATCTTCGGGCAGGGCAAGAACGGCGACGCGACCGTCGGCCTGCTGGTGCTGATCCTGGTCTGCATCGCGGCCTGGCTCGCCTGCCACATGTTCTCGGGCCGCGCCGCGTACCTGCTGATGGGCGCGATGCTCGCGACCTCGATGAGCGCCAACGTGTTCTTCTGGATCATCCCGGGCCAGCGCAAGGTCGTGGCATCGATCAAGGCCGGCCAGCCGGTGGACCCGATCCACGGCAAGCGCGGCAAGCAGCGCAGCGTGCACAACACCTATTTCACGCTGCCGGTGGTGTTCGCGATGCTGTCGAACCACTATGCGTTCCTCTACAGCAACCCGCACAACTGGGTGCTGCTGATCCTGATGATGTTCGCCGGCGCGATGGTCCGCCAGTTCTTCGTGATGCGCCACGGCTTCAAGCTCGGTCGCAACGGCAATCCGCTGCCGTACGCGCTCGTCGGCATCGTCGTGACGCTGGGCGTGATCGGCTGGATCCGTCCCGCGGAGAGCAGCGTCGCGGCCGCCGGCGCCACCAAGGTGTCGTTCGCGCAGGTGCAGAAGATCGTGTCCGAGCGCTGCTTCATGTGCCACGGCGCGGCGGTGCAGATGAAAGGCATCCGCTTCGATCAGCCGGGCGCGATCGAGAAGCATGCGCAGGACATCAACCAGCAGGTGGTCGTCACCAAGATCATGCCGCTGAACAACGCGACCCACATCACCGACGACGAGCGCACGATGATCGCGCGCTGGTTCAACGAGGGCGCTCCTTCCAACTGACATGGGGACCTTGCTGATTCGCGGCGCGCGCTGCGTCGCGACGTTCGACGACGAGCGTCGCGAACTGCGGGACGCGTCCATCCTGGTTCGCGATGGACGCATCGAGGCGGTCGGTGCCGCGGGCGACCTGCCGCAGGCGGCCGACGAGGTGATCGACGCGCGCGGCTGCCTGGTGGTTCCGGGCCTGGTCAACACGCACCACCACATGTACCAGTCGCTGACCCGGGCGATTCCCTCGGTGCAGGACGCGGAGCTGTTCTCGTGGCTGCGCGGCCTGTATCCGATCTGGGCCCGGCTCACGCCGGAGATGGTGCAGGTATCGACGCAGGTGGCGATGGCCGAACTGCTGCTGTCGGGCTGCACCACCAGCAGCGACCATCTCTACATCTATCCGAACGGCGTGCGGCTCGACGACAGCATCGAGGCCGCGCAGCGTATCGGCATGCGCTTCGTCGCGACCCGCGGCAGCATGAGCGTCGGCCAATCCAAAGGCGGGTTGCCGCCGGACGCGGTGGTCGAGAGCGAGGATGCGATCCTGCGCGACACGCGGCGCGTGATCGAGACCTGGCACGACCCGTCGCCCGGCGCGATGGTGCAGGTCGCGGTCGCGCCCTGTTCGCCGTTTTCCGTCAGCCGCGACCTGATGCGCGAATCGGCGGCGCTCGCGCGAAGCTACGGCGTGCGCCTGCACACCCATCTGGCGGAGAACGACCACGACATCGCCTACAGCCGCGAAAAATTCGGCTGCACGCCGGCCGAATACGCACAGCAGCTGGGCTGGGTCGGCGCCGACGTCTGGCATGCGCATTGCGTGAAGCTCGATGCCGACGGCATCGCGCTGTTCGCGCGCACGCGCACCGGCGTCGCGCACTGTCCGTGCAGCAACATGCGCCTCGCGTCGGGCATCGCGCCGGTGCGCCGCATGCTGGATGCCGGCGTGCCGGTCGGCCTCGGCGTCGACGGCAGCGCCAGCAACGACGGGGCGCAGATGGTCGGCGAGGCGCGCCAGGCGATGCTGCTGGCGCGGGTCGGCCGTTCGCTCGATCCGTTCGGCTGCGACCACGGTCCGGCCGAAATGACCGCGCGCGACGTGCTCGCGCTGGCCACCCGCGGCGGCGCCGAGGTGCTGGGGCGCAGCGACATCGGGCAGATCGCGGTCGGGCGCTGCGCCGACCTGGCGCTGTTCGACCTGGACACGCTGGACTTCGCCGGCGGCGCGGTGCACGACCCGGTCGGCGCGCTGCTGCTGTGCGCCAGCCCGAAGGCGCGCCACACCGTGGTGAACGGGCGGGTGGTGGTGCGCGATGGCCGGCTGGCGACCGTCGATCTGCCGCAGCTCCTCGAGCGGCACAACCGGCTCGCGTTGCAGCTGGCCGCGGATCGGGCCTCCGCGTAGACGCCCGCGCCGCCGATGCGCGGTGTGCTCGGCGACTGGCGCCTGCTCGAGCCGCCGCATGTCAAGCCGGGCGCAGCCGGCGCCTCGATGGTCGCGCGCGCTGCAGGCCGAGCAACGGCATCAAGTGCACCTCCAGTGGAAATATTTGAGTCAAATCGGCCCCAAGCCAAGATATTGCCTTCGCATGATGCTCTTAATCCGATAGCAATCTGGTGATCAGGGCGACCTGCTCGCGCGGCAGATGCACTGGGTCTTGTGCGCGCGTGAAGCCACGCTGGCTGGCCTTGGCGCGCTGCGGCCGGCGCAAACAGGCCGACCCGGGCAACCGCTGGGGTTGCCCGGGTCGGTCGGCCCGGCTAGGAAGCGTCCGTCAGGCCGCGGCGCCTCCGTGCACGGCGACCTGCCGGAAGCGTTCGCTGTGCGCGGCGGCGATCGGGTTCGCGTTGGCCACCAGGTCGTCGAAGCGGGTGTTGGCGATCTTCGCGATCTCGATGATGCCGGCGGCGCGCTCGACGCCCGTGGCGTTCGCCATGCGCTGCCAGCCGCTGCCGATCAGTCGCTCGTAGCGGTCGACGTCGCGCGCGCAGATGATCAGCGGGAAGCCGAAGTGCTTGCGGTAGGCGCGCGCCATGTCGCGGATCTGGTCGTGCTCCTCTTCCGGCAGGATGCCCATGCCGGCGTCGATGTGGTCGAGCGCGTAGGCGTCGGAATCCTGATCGTCGCCGCACAGGTCGCCGAACGAGTTCATCAGCTCGATCTGCTCCTTCTCGGTGCTGGCCAGCAGCGCGTCGTGGAACGCCGAGCGCAGTGCGAGCGTGTCGGCGAACGGCCGCCGCGCATAGGCGCGTTCCAGCACCCACGGCGTGTTCTGCACCAGCGGGCCGAAGGTCTGGTCGAATTCGGCGCGCGGCATGGCGTTGATCCGGTCGAGGCCGATCAGGTGGCCGGGATGGATGGCCACCGCCTCGTCCGCCTTGCGGCCGAGATGGTTGAACACGATGTTGAGCGCGATCGCGCTGATCGCGCCGAGCGTGATGCCGCTGCCGACCAGGATCTCCATCCAGTGCGGCAGCGCGCTCGCGACGAACGGCTGCACGGTCACCAGGACGCCCAGGCCCAGGCTGGTACCGACGATGACGGTGTTGCGGTGATCGTTGAAGTCGACCTTGGACAGCGTCTGCACGCCGACCACGGCGACGGTTGCGAACATCGCGAGCGCCGCGCCGCCGAGCACCGGGTGCGGGATCGCCGCGACCAGCGCGGCCGCCTTCGGCAGCGAACCGAGGATGATCATGATCACGCCGGCGGCGACCACGACCCAGCGGCTCTTGATCTGAGTGAGCCGCACCAGGCCCACGTTCTCGGCGAAACAGGTATACGGGAATGAATTGAGCAC
>JAFECV010000540.1 GCA_018241985.1 Pseudomonadota bacterium
GCGCGCCCGGGTACCGCATTGCCGGCCGCGCCGGCATGCCGGACGCCCGGCGCGCGGCGGCGTGGCTGGCGGATGAGCCGGCGCGAGATCCCGACCGCTGCGCTGCTGGCGCGGCTGCCGCTGTTCAGTGACCTGGCGCCCGAGGCGCTCGACCGGCTGGCCGCCGAGGCCACCCGCCACCGCCTCGAACGCGGCGACGTGCTGTTCCGCCAGGGCGAGCCTGCGCTCGGCATCTACCTGGTCGTCTACGGCCGCATCAAGCTGGTCGCGGCCACGCCCGCGCGCGGCAGCCGCCTGACCGGCTGGGCCGGGCCGGGGGAGAGTTTCGGCGAGCCGGTGATGTTTCTCGAGCGGCCCACGCTGGTCCAGGCGCAGGCGGCGGACGATGCCTTGGTGCTGCGGGTGCCCAAGGCGGCCGTGTTCGCCGAACTCGACCGCAACCCCAGGTTCGCGCGGCAGATGATCGCCGGCCTGAGCCGGCGCGTGCACACGCTGGTGCACGACCTGGACCGCCAGTCGTCCGGGAGCGGCGCCGCGCGCTTCGCCGCCTACCTGCTGCGCCAGGCCGAGGGGCAGCCGAGCCTGGCCTGGACCCTGCCCGCCGCCAAGCGCGAGATCGCGTCCCAGTTGAACCTGACGCCGGAACATTTCTCGCGCATCCTGCGCGAGCTGGTCGACGCGGGCCTGATCGAAGTCCAGGGCCGGCGCATCGTCGTGCCCGACACCGGCCGGCTGCAGCAGGCGGCGCGACGCCGCTGAGGCGCCGATCGGACGAGGCGGGCCGACCGGCGCGCGCGGATGCGCTGACCACCTGCGCGCCTGCCGGCGGCAGATGGGCGGCCGATCGGCGTGCGCGCGGATGCGCTCGCGCGGCGGCAGCGCGTATTCTCGTGGCTGTGCAGGACGCGCGGCCGCCGCGCGCCGGCCCGAACCGAAACGCCAAGGAGATGCGATGTACCCCGGCAAGTACGCAACGATGCACCCCGACCGCGCCGCCTTCATCATGGCCGGCAGCGGCGAGGCGGTCAGCCACCGCGAGTTCGACGCGCGCAGCAACCGGCTGGCGCAGCTGCTGCGCGCGCAGGGGCTGAAGCGGCTGGACCACTACTCGATCTTCATGGAGAACAACAACCGCTACCTCGAGAGCTGTTCGGCCGGCTACCGCTCGGGGCTGTACAACACCTGCATCAACAGCTTCCTGACCCCCGAGGAGCTGGCCTACATCGTCAACAACAGCGAGTCGCGGCTGCTGATCACGTCGCGCGAGAAGCTGGCGGTCGCGGTCGAGGCGCTCAAGAGCTGCCCGAAGGTGGCGCTGTGCCTGGTGGTCGACGGCGGCGCCGACCTGCCGCCGGGGTGCCGCGACTACGCAGCGGCGGTCGCCGAACACCCGGCCGTGCCGGTCGCCGACGAGAGCCTGGGCACCGCGATGCTGTATTCGTCGGGCACCACCGGCCGGCCCAAGGGCATCGTGCGGCCGCTGCCCGAGCAGCCGCCGTCGCAGCCGCTGCCGCTGTTCACCTTCCTGCACCAGCTCTGACGCTACCGCGAGGACATGATCTACCTGTCGCCGGCGCCGCTGTACCACTCGGCACCGAACGCGGCGGTGTCGCTGACGCTGAACGTCGGCGGCACCGTGGTCATCATGGAGCACTTCGACCCCGAGCAGTACCTGGCCCTGGTCGAGCGCTACAAGGTGACCCACAGCCAGCTGGTGCCGACCATGTTCTCGCGCATGCTCAAGCTGCCCAAGGAGACGCGCGAGAAATACGACCTGTCGTCGTTCGAGATGGCCATCCACGCCGCGGCGCCCTGCCCGCCCCAGGTGAAGGAGCAGATGATCGATTGGTGGGGCCCGATCATCCTCGAATACTACGGGGCGACCGAGGCGATGGGCTTCACCGCCTGCGACACCGCCGAGTGGCTGGCCCACCGCGGCACCGTCGGCAAGGTGATCGCCGGCGAGCTGCATGTGCTGGACGAGATGATGAACCCCTCCCCCAAGGGC
>JAFECV010000541.1 GCA_018241985.1 Pseudomonadota bacterium
TTGGGATCAAAAATTCTCAGCGCGCCAGGCCAGTCCAAGCGCACCAGCACGGGCGGCCCGCCACGGCGCCGCATGGTTTTCTGAAACAGGGGCTTGCTGGCGTGCAGCTCCGCATACGCGGCGGCGCCCTCGAGCAACCGCGCTGCGGCCTCGACGGCCTGGGCTTCGACCCTTTGGGTGGCCGAGCTCATCAACGGATCGCCGCGTTGATCCGGCTGGCGATCCACTCATTGATGACCGATGCGGGCCAGCCCACGAGCCGGCGCGACAGCTTCACCGACATCGGGAATTCGCCCCGCCTCATTGCATCGTAGATGCTCGACTTGCGAAGGCCAACGAGGGCCTCCACTTCAGGTAGGCGCAACAGGCGGTCTGATTGTGCGGTATTGCTCGGAATTGTTTGCATCACATTGCATCCGTGGAAGATGAACATGACGCAATGATTCCGGCGCCTGCGGAAAGACGTTAGCGTTTTCGCCGTTTCTTGAGAAACGGCGAAATGTGTTTACTTGGCGGGTTTCCAAGTAGTTCCTGCTGGTTGCGGTCGATCATCAAGACGAGCCTGCGAGCCTTTGTCTTTTTGACGCCGTAGTCACGCTCCGCAAGAACCCTATCCAGTGCCGCATCTAGGGACGCGAGGGATTCATCCGCCACCACGGCCCTCCAGACGGCTCTCCAAATCTCCCCACCCGTCTGCCAATCGATCTTGGCAACGGCGCGCTTCTTTGGTGTATTCGTAGGCAAGCCGCCGCTGAAGAAGACTTCATCGAGCGAATTCGCGCCGCCTGGCTGCAGGAAACGATTGAGTGCCTCTCGGTACGCTATAGCAAGCCAGGTTGGGAGCGGCAAATTTTCATCGGCGCACACGCCGATGGCATGCAACAAGGCCATGGTGTCGCCACCCTCGAATTGTTTCTTGAAAACACCGAGGTGCGTGTGAATTTGCACCAGACCTCGCATCCGCCTGGTTCGGGGTGGGTGTCCAAAATGCTCCCAGGTGCGAAAGAAGAGCGCTGCCTTGGCCCACGCTGGCTCTACCCTTTCCAGCGTCTTTTCCTTTTCGTCGTAGTAAAGAGACGCATCGTGTTGCTCCCAGAGCAACAACGTGTCGACTTTCTTGTTGCTTACCATCGCTCCCCCCTTCCAAGGGCGCCCTTCATCGGGTGCCAGCGCCAGGCCGGTGAAGGTGTCCGGCTTTTCGCCCTCGGGGATCAGCCTCGGGCTAGGCGTGGCAAAAACTTACGCGCCTACATCCGTCCGGTCTCGGCCATGCTGATGGCCTTGGTGCCCGCCACGATCACATGATCGATTACGCGAACATCCACAAGCGCCAGCGCGGCCTTGAGGGTCTGCGTCAATTCTTCATCGGCCCTGCTGGGCGTAGCGCGGCCGCTCGGGTGGTTGTGGGCCAGGATCACCGCCGCGGCCCCATGCGCCAGCGCCGCACGCACAATCTCACGCGGGTAGGTGGTGGTTTGCGTCAGCGTGCCAGTAAACGGGATTTCGAAGGCAATGACCTGGTTTTGGGCGTCCAAGTACATCACCGCGAACAGTTCGCGTCGCTCGCCCGCCAACTGCAGGCGAAGATATGTCTTCACCGCGTCGGGGCTCTCGATCGCCTCCACGGGCTCGCGCAGATAGCTTCCGATGATGGCAAGAGCGGCATCGATGACGGCCCGCTCATGCTTCGCCAGGCCGGACCGGAACGACGCTGCGCCGTCCGGTCCGCGATGGGCAGGGATAGGGTGCCTGGTCGGCAGCTTGCGGGCGCGCAGCCGCCGTGCCAATGGTGGGCAGTCGCTCAGTGATACTGCCGGCCCCTCGCCAGCGATGCGCGATGATCCGATAGGATTCGTGGCAGCCATGATTCAATCTCCTTCATAGATCGGTTGTGGTCAGGCGGGGTTGGTGGTCTCAACACCAGCCCCGCCGCCTTTGAAGCCCAGACAATGCACCACTGGGCACAGCAAAAATAATCAGGCCGCTTC
>JAFECV010000542.1 GCA_018241985.1 Pseudomonadota bacterium
CTGATCGACGCGCTGCGCCGATCGGGGTCGGCGGTCATCGTGCTGCTGACCAAGGCGGACCGCCTCGGCGAAAGAGATCGGTGGGAAGTCTACGGCCACGTCACTGCGCGACTGCAGACCGGCGTGGATCCGCAAGTACCGGTCTTCTTCGCCAGCAGCACATCGTCGGATACGACCCCGCGCGACGACTGGATCGCCCGCGGGCTGCAGCCGTTCGTCGCGCGCCGAGAGACATTGAAGTCGGTGTCCCTGCATCACAAGGTGCAGCGGATACGCGCGGACATCATTCGCTGCCTCGAGCAGCTCAGCGGCAGGCTGTCGGCCGGCGTGCTGAATCAACGGATCGCGAGCGTGCAGCGGGAAGGCATCAACCTGGTGGCGGACGCGGAGCGTCGTGCCGTGGACCCGCAGGCGGAATCTCGAATCCAGATCGACCGGCTGCTTCGGGAGGTGGCGCACAACGCCGCGGAGCTGAGTTGGCAAGGTGATGAGGCAGCAATGCAGCTCGCTGCCATGATCGAAGCGTCCCTGACGGCACGGGCAGATGCCGCGCGGCGTGACATCGTGAGAAAGCTGGAGCTCCTCGCCGCGCAATGCGGCGACCTGCTCGCGAAAATCGATGGGCCGGCCTTCGCTTGGCAGGCGCAAGCAATGCCGCTGCCGACCCTCGACGTCGGCGCGCTGGTACCGGTCCTGGAAGTGCCGCGTCCCTGGTTTGCCGGCTTCGGCGCCTGGGTGGTTCAATGGTACCTGTTACGAAAGTTGCGCCGCCGTCGCCTGCCAGCGACGCTGGAGACCTTGCTGCGGAACCATTTGTCGAGCCTCGATCGCTGGCGCCACGCAGCGCTCTCCGATCTGGGCCACGCTTTCGCTGGCGCGTGCGAAGCTCGTCTTGACGAGGCCGCGCAGGTTGCGTCGGATCTCGCGCATCTGCGGGCGGCTTTACGATCCCCAACGGATCGCGGATCGGACGACGCCGAGGAAGGTCGTGATGCGCACACAAGGCTGCACGGTGGCTGAGACCGTTCGCAGCGCGCCGCTCATGCCGTTGGGAGAAGCAGCACAATCGATTCGCCCAAGGGGTATCCATGCACGGCCCACGCGCCTACAATGAAACCGTCTGCGGTGCTGCCGGGCTTTAAATTCCTTGAACCAATGCTCGTAGAGCCCGGGCTTGGTACATCGCCTGGCAGGCGTGATCATCTCGCGTCAGATGAACCCAATGCCTGGCTGCCCTCGCCCACCTGAACCCCGGTTCAGGATACAGGCCCGGTGGCATTTGCAGACACCTTCGTTCAGCCTCCCGTTCCGCTGCCGCGGCACGAAGTCCAACCGGTCCATGCGGGCCTGCTTCTATAATTCCCAGCGGTACTGAATGGAGATGGCATTCCTCCATAACCGCCCTTCCGGGCTGATGATGCCTACCACCGGGTTCCGTTCGGAACGGCCGTAGGCCTGCCATCACCAGCGCGGCACGCGCTGCTGCCGATTCGACCCTCCCGGTTCGACACAACGAAGGGACGTGGCCTGATGGGCAATGTGGCGGTTTTCGCAATCTTTGGTGGCGCCGGATTCGGCGCGCTGCTGCGCTGGTGGCTCGGCCTGCAGTTGAACCCGGTGTTTCCGACCCTGCCGCTCGGCACGCTGGCCGCGAATCTGACCGGCGGACTGCTGATCGGCGTGGCGAACGCCTTCTTCAATCACTACACCGAGCTCGCGCCGGAATGGCGGCTGATGGTCATCACCGGCTTCATGGGCGGGCTCACGACCTTCTCGACCTTCTCGGCCGAGGTCGTCGGTCTGCTCGCGCGGCAGGAGTTCGCCTGGGCGCTGGGCGAGATCGCGATCCACCTGCTGGGTTCGCTGGCGATGACCGCGCTCGGCATACTGATCGTGCAGCTGCTGGTGAGCCGTTTCTGACGGGACCGAGCACAACACAAGGAGCGCATCTCATGGACGGCATCTACCTCAAGTTCTACGTGCCCGA
>JAFECV010000543.1 GCA_018241985.1 Pseudomonadota bacterium
ATCAGCACGACCGATAGACGCGGCGCGCGCCGTCCTCGGCCTGAGCATGCCGGGGCGACTGCAGCGACGCGTCCACGCGGTCCAGCAGCACCCGGCTTCGAATCGCTTCACGCGCCGGTCGACGCGAGCGCAACATGCCGCATACCAGACCGGCCGCATGGACGCACCACGACACGACCGAATACGACCCCATGCCGAACGATCGCTTGCGCCACGCCATCAACAGGACCGGAGCGACAGCAAGCACACAGAAAGCACCGACCCGGAACGCCATGGGTAGCGGCCAGAACGGCACGCTAGCGAGCACGACCCACCAGATCAGCACGGCAGCGTAGAGATACAGCTCGCGCAGCCCACGCAGCACTAGGCGCAGCGATGGCTGGTCAACCGCGGCCCGGACCAATTCGCCGAGTCCCCAGGCATACCGGCTGCGCCAACGCCGCATCAACAGCCGATACGCCGGCGCATCATGGCCGAAGTGATCGACCGCAGGCACCGGGAGCCGCCACAGCTGCCAGTCCAATGCGCGCAGCCTGACCGCCAGGTCGAACTCCTCGTAGCTGTGCAGGTTGCGATCCGACAGGTAACCTACGGCCTCGATCGCGGTGCGCCGATAAAGACCACCGCCATCGAGCCGGTCCACCCGGCCTGCCGCCAGATGCGCCGGTTGCCGCTCCATCCGCGCCGCATATTCCCTGCTGGCGGTGTTCTGTTCGACCACCAAGCCGCCAACGCCGGCCGCCTCCGGGTTGGCCCGGAGAAACGCCAGCGCCTGCTCCAGAAAACCGCCCCGCAGCCGCATGTCCCCATCCATCAGGTAGACAAACTCGCCGGTCGAATGCTGGTAACCCAGTTGCGGACCGACACCGCAACACCGTTCGTCAGGATGCGCGAGTTGCACGATGCGCACCGGATAGCGCATCGCCAGATCCACCGTCCGGTCAGTGGAGCAGGAGTCCGCAAGCACCACCTCACCCGCGATGGGTGCCGCCGCGCGCAATGCGCTCTGCAGGGTCGCCGCGATGTGTCGCTCTTCGTTCAACGCCTTGATAATGATCGACACGCGGCATGTCGACTCCCCCGAGGCTGGCGCGCGGATCGGCTCCGCGGCCGTCATCGCTCGCCCCCTTCGCCGATGGCACCGGCGGTCAATGCAGCACGGTCAAACCGCCATGCTTCCCATCCTTCAACCAGATGCCCCGGCACCAGCAATGCCATCGCTAGCGTCAACCACCAGCGGACATTCGTAGCAGCGCCGCGACTGCGCAGCAGCCAGCGCAGGCCGTCGTAGCGCCGGCCTGCCGCGATCGCACGGCGGGCCACGGTCACTTCCAACTGGGCCACCAGCCAGAGCGCCGATTTGCTCTGCGCAGGCGTCAACGCGCCCGAACGTGCACGCGCGCGCATCCGGTCGACCCAAGGCGGGGTCGACAGCGCCGCAAGCTTCGTAGTCAGGCTGCCCGCCACTTCTGTACGATAGGCCACCGTCGGTGCATGAGCCAGCGCGATCGGCGCCTTCTCCGCCAGGCGGAACCAGAGATCCATATCCTCACCTTGTGACTCGCCCGGGGCAAAGCAAGGTTGCATTGATTGCAGTGTGCTGTTGCGTATCGCTATGCTGCTGGCGCTCAGCGAAGGCCCCTTCATCCATCGTCGCGGCAGATCGGTGATCCGTTCGATCTCGGGTGGAGCGTCGGAAATCTGCCAACGCGGCGGCCAGCCGGTTTCGACATGCGGCGCGAGCACGAAGTCGCCCGCGACCGTGTCCGCCTCGGGATACGCCTGTTGCGCCAAGAGCAGGTTCGCAAGATGGCGCGGGTGGTACCAGTCGTCCGCGTCTAGGAACCCGACCCACTCGCCGCGCGATTCCGCAATGCCGCGGTTGCGTGCCGCCGAGACGCCGCCGTTCGCCTGGCGTATCAGACGCACGCGAGGGTCGGCAATGGCCTCCACCACTTCAGCGCCCCCGTCTTGCGAACCGTCGTC
>JAFECV010000544.1 GCA_018241985.1 Pseudomonadota bacterium
GAAGGCACGCGCTCCACCGCGCAGCAGGTGCGCGAGCTCTCGCGCATCGCCGAGGAACTGCGGCTTTCCGTCTCGCGTTTCAAGATCAGCTGATCCGGGTATCGCACCCACCCGCCGCCCGAATCAACGCCCATGGATCAGAACCAAGCCCGTCTCGCGGCCACCGACATCGCCGAACCTTCCGTCGCCGATTCGGCAGGCCACGACCTCGGGCCACTGGCCTGGGTGCTCGAGGAAATCCGCAAGTCGCTCGACCATGCGACGCGATCGCTCAAGCGGTTCGCGCGCGAGGTGGAGGCGGCGCGCGGTTCCAATGTTGCCGACATCGACACCAGCCAGCTGCGCATCGCGCGCCAGCAACTGCACCAGTCGGCCGGCGCGATGGAGATGGTCGATCTCGGCGCGCCGGCGCGCATGCTGCATGCGATGGAAGCGGTGGTGCAGCGCTACTTCCAGCATCCGGAGCAATGCAACGAGGATGCGGTCGCCAAGGTCGAGCGCGGCGGCTTCGCGCTGATCGAATACCTGCAGGCCGTGCTGGCCCGCCGCCCGGTGTCGTCGGTGGCGCTGTTTCCGCAATACCGCGACGTGCAGGCGCTGGCCGGCGCCGACCGCATTCATCCCGCCGACCTCTGGGCCATGCATTGGCAGTGGATCGACCCCGCGATTGGCCCGGCCCGGCCGCCGCGCGGCTACGACGCGCAGGCCCGCGGCGAGCTCGACGAGGCGGTGCTGAGGATCATGAAGAACGGGGACGTGGGGGTGGCGGCGCACCTGAGCGACCTCTGTCTGGGATTCGCGGCGGCGCAAACCGTGCTGCAGCCGGCCGCGTTCTGGAAGATCTGCGCCGCCTACTTCGAGGCGCTGGCGTCGCGCGGGGTCGCGATCGACGTCTATGTCAAGCGGGCGACCTCGCGCGTGCTGCTGCAATGCTCGACGCTGGCACGCGGCGACCAGGATGTGTCGGAGCGGCTCGCGCAGGACCTGCTGTTCTTCTGCGCGCAGGCGCAGCCGCCGCATGCGGCTTCGTCCGTGCTGGCCGCGGTGCGCCGCGTCTACGGCCTGGCGCGCTTTGCGCCGGTCGACTACGAGGAGCGGCAATTCGGCCTGCACGACCCGGCCCTGTTGCTGCAGGCGCGCAAGCGCATCGAAGCCGCGAAGGAAAGCTGGTCCGCGCTGTCGGGCGGCGACCGCGGCAAGCTGCGCAATGTGGCCGATCAGTTCCACATGGTCGGCGAGTTGCTGCAGAAGCTCCATCCGGTGAGCGAGCCGCTGGCGCAGGCGCTGGCCGGCGCCGCGGACGCGGTGGCGCGCTCGGGCCGTCCCCCGGTCACCGGGCTGGCGATGGAGGTTGCGACCGCGATCCTGTACCTCGAAGCGGCGTTCGAGGACATGGATCTGGGCGAACAGGAACTCGGTGCCAGAACCCGCCAGCTGGCGAACCGGATCGAACGCGTGCGCAGCGGCAGCGAACCCGAGCCGCTCGAGCCGTGGATGGAGGAGTTGTACCGGCGCGTCAGCGATCGCCACACCATGGGGACCGTGGTCGGCGAACTGCGCACCGCGATGTCGGAGCTCGAGCGCACGCTCGACCAGTACTTCCGCAATCCGCGCGAAAACAGGGTGTTGCGCGACGCGCCGGGGCAGTTTGCGCAGATGCGTGGCGTGCTGTCGGTGCTGGGCCTGGAACAGGCGGCACAGGCGGTGCTGCACATGCGGGACACGGTCGAGCAACTGCTGCTGAGAAAGATCGACGCGGCCGAGGCCCGCGATGCCGGCACCTTCGAGAAGCTGGGCAACAACCTGGGCGCGCTCGGTTTTCTCATCGACATGCTGAACTACCAGCCGGCGCTGGCGAAAAAACTGTTCGTCTATGACGAGGCCTCGGGCGAACTCAAGCCGGTCATGGGCCGCTCCGCGCCGGCGGCGGATTCGGCCGCATCACCCACCAGTGACCAACTGATTTCTCAGGAATTGCGA
>JAFECV010000545.1 GCA_018241985.1 Pseudomonadota bacterium
GGGGTTCGTCGCCGCCATCGTCGGCGGCATGCTCAGCTATCCGATGGCGGTGCTGGGTGCGCTGCTGGTCGGTCAACTCGAATCCTTCTCGTCGTTCTGGGCCAGCGCGTTCAAGGAAGTCATCGTGTTCACCCTCATCATTCCGGTGCTGTGGTGGCGTTCGTTCAACACCCGGCACGTGGAAGACGAGGAATGACGAGCCGCCGCCTGACCTGGCTGGCGATCGCGCTGCTGGCGTTGGCCTGGCCGCTGCTGCCGCCGTTCACGCTCACGCTGCTGAACTACATCGGGCTGTACGCGTTGGTGGCCGTCGGCCTGGTGATGCTCACCGGCGTCGGGGGCATCACCTCGTTCGGCCAGGCCGCTTTCGTGGGCCTGGGCGCTTACGCCACCGCCTGGGTCTGCACCTCGCCGGCGGCCACGCAGGCGCTGGGTGTGTTGCCCGCCGGCGCCTTGCCGTGGCTGGGCCTGTTGCTGGGCCTGGCCGTCACGGCATTCATCGCCTGGGGGCTCGGCGCCGTGACACTGCCCTTGGCCGGCCACTTCCTGCCGCTGGGCACGCTGGCCTGGGGCTTGAGCCTGTATTACGTGTTCGGCAACCTGGAGTCGCTCGGCGGCTTCACCGGCATCGCCGGCGTGCCGCCGCTGTCCATCGGCGGCTTCGCGCTCGGTTCGCCGCGCGTGCTGGGCGTGCTGATCTGGGCCGTGCTGCTGCTGGCCATCTGGTGCCTGCACAACCTGCTGGATTCGCGCGAAGGGCGTGCCATCCGTGCGCTCAGGAGCGGGCGCGTCATGGCCGAATCGATGGGCGTGGACACCGCGCGCCAGCGCATGAAGCTGTTCGTGCTGGCCGCGCTGCTGTCGGCGCTGTCGGGCTGGCTGTACGCGCACCTGCAGCGCTTCGTCAACCCCACGCCGTTCAGCCTGGACGTCGGCATCGAATACCTGTTCATGGCCGTGGTGGGCGGCTCGGGCTACCTGTGGGGCGCCGTGCTGGGGGCCACCTCGATCACGCTGCTCAAGGAGCAGTTGCAGGACTGGCTGCCGCGCATGCTGGGCGCGAACGGCAATTTCGAAGTGGTCGTCTTCGGCCTGCTGATGCTGCTGGTGCTGCAGCGTGCCGCCGAAGGCCTGTGGCCGCTGATCACCGGGAGGGCGCGCAGGTTCTTCGGGCCCGCGAAGGAGCGTACGGCCCAGACCGCGCACGCCGATCTACCCAGGCGCGAACTGCCGCCCACGGGCCAGCTCGTGCTGGAGGCGCGCGAGGTCACCAAGCGCTTCAGCGGCCTGGTGGCCAACAACGCCGTCGACCTGAACGTCAAGGCCGGCGAAGTGCACGCGCTGATCGGCCCCAACGGTGCGGGTAAGAGCACTTTCTTCAACATGATCTCGGGCGTCGACGATCCGACCTCGGGCAGCGTCACGCTGCTGGGGAAGGCCATGACGGGCCAGCCCTCGCGCGCCTTCGCGGCGCTGGGGCTCGGCCGCACCTTCCAGCATGTGCGCCTGCTGGGCCAGCGCAGCGTGCTGGAGAACGTGGCCGTCGGCGCGCACCTGCGTGGTCGGCGCGGCTGGCTGTCGGCGATGCTGCGCACCGATCGGCGCGAAGAGGCGGCGCTGCTGGCCGAGGCACGCCGCCAGATCGAGCGCTGTGGCCTGAGCCCGTACGCCGGCACGCCCGCCGCGTCGCTGCCGCTGGGCCAGCAGCGCATCGTCGAGATTGCCCGTGCGCTGGCCGGCCAGCCGTCGATCCTGCTGCTCGACGAGCCCGCGGCGGGGCTGCGCCACCTGGAGAAGCAGGCACTGGCGCAGTTGCTGGGCCAGCTGCGTGCCGAGGGGCTGGCCGTGCTGGTGGTCGAACACGACATGGAGTTCGTCATGAACCTGGCCGATCGCGTCACGGTGCTGGAATTCGGCAGCGTCATCGCGCTGGGCACGCCGACCGAGGTGCAGTCCGATCCGCGCGTCATGGCGGCCT
>JAFECV010000546.1 GCA_018241985.1 Pseudomonadota bacterium
CAAGGCCTGGAAGGACATCTGGGGCAGCGGCCAAGGCATCGGCGCGGTGAGCAAGGTGCAGCACGCGGCCGACTACATCGCGCAATTGAAGCGCGAGTACGCCGAGGCGCGCGCCCGGCTCGCGCTCTGACCTGTTGACCCTCTACCGCACCTGCGGCCGGGTCAGCCGCCAAACATCCCGAGGTTCAGCACCGCCGGCTCGCCGAGCCAGGATGCGTGCCGCGTGTGGTCGGCCAGATCGTCGCCGGTCAGGCCATGCACCAGCACCGTGAGGCCATGGCGGTTCTGCTCGAGCCAGGGGATCACCGCGTCGAACTGCGCGCGGTCGAAGGCGAGCTGGCAGCTCCAGTGCGGGTGCGGGCCGACCAGTTTCTCGTGCACGCGGCCGACGCGAAGGCCGAACCGCGCGCCGGCCTGCTCGCACAGCGCTCTGGCCTGCGCGACCGTGCCCGGCCCGAAGTACACATGGGCGTGGTACTGGTCGTACAGGTTCTGCGGACGCGGCGTCATCGTTTTTCTCCTGGACCCCACGGCGGCCCCTTCAGTTCGACCTGGTTGCCGTCCGGGTCGTTCAGGTAGATCGACGGGCCCTCGCCTTGCGCGCCGTTGCGCGATTCGACCGGGCCAGCGCTGATGCCGGCTGCCGCGAGCTGCGCGCGGATCGCGGCCTCGTCGAACGGATCGACGTGCAGGCAGAAATGGTCGACGTTGCGGCCTCCTGCGCCGGCCGCGCCCGGTGCGGCGCCGCCGGCGCGGCCGATGCGCCCGTCGACCGGCACCAGGTCGATCAGGCTGCGCCCGGCGCGAAGCTGGATCAGGCCGAGATCGTCCTGCCGGCGCAGGGTGGGGCAGCCGAGCACGGTGCCGTAGAAATGGAGCATCGCGTCCAGATCGACGGCGCGAAGAACGATGTGATCGATGTTTTGGATCGGGATCATCGGACCTGTTCCATGCATGGGGTTCCGGTGGCTACACGGACCGGCGCGGACACTGCCGGCCGCGCTGGAGCCTCATCAACCTCTAGTCTATTCGTTGCTGTTCGCCGACGCTCCCTGGCCAAACCGGTCACACTTGAACTCATATTTGAACTCGATCACCAGGAGATGCCGTGTGCGAGCTGTTCGCGATGTCCGCCAGCGCCCCCGCCAAGGTCCGGTACGACCTGGATCGTTTTGCCGCGGAAGGGGGCGAGCGGCACCAGAACCGCGACGGATGGGGCATCGTCATTTCGGATGGGCGGGACGCGCACTATTTCCGCGAGTCGGAACCGGCCAGCAGGAGTCCGCTGGACCGCTTCGTACGCATGCACTCCACGCCCCATACGCTCGTGCTGGCGCACGTGCGGCGGGCGTCGCAGGGAGACCGGACGTTGGCCAACACGCATCCGTTCCGCCGTGTCCTGCACGGGCGCCTGCAGCATTTCGCGCACAACGGCAACCTCGATGGGCTCGAGCGCATGCCGGAGGCCCGGCGCCTGTCGGACGAGCGCGTCGGCGACACCGACAGCGAATTGGCGTTTCTGCTTCTGCTCGATCGGGTGACGCGAGAGGCGCCTGATGCATCCCGCAGCGACACACGCTTTAGCGTGTTCCGGGATTTCTGCCGGGACATGGCGCGGCTCGGGCCGGCGAATTTCATCTGGCTCGACGGGGATGTGCTTCATGTGCACGCCGATCGGCGCAGGTACGAGACCGAACACGGGCTTTCCGAACCCCGGGCGCCCGGCCTGCACATGCTGCGCTCGGTGCGGGGCTCGTTGTCGGGGCCGCACGAATGCGTGGGCGCCGCGATAGAGGCCGTGCCCGAGCACATGGTGGTGTTTGCCAGCCTACCGCTCAGCCGCGGGCCCTGGGAGCCGCTCCAGCAATCGACCGTGCTGGCCGTGCGCGCTGGAGAGATCGTGCACCAGGAGCAGATTGCCTGATACGGTTTTGCCTTCAAACGCATAACCGCGTTGGGGCGCCTTGGCCAGTGCC
>JAFECV010000547.1 GCA_018241985.1 Pseudomonadota bacterium
GTCGCTGCCGCAGCAGTTGGCTTCGATGCCGTTCGGCGGGCGCGTGATCTCGTCGACCGAGGCGCTCGCGCCCGAGCGGCTGCCGGCGCGGATGGTGGTGGTCGGCGCCGGCTACATCGGGCTGGAACTCGGCATGGCGTACGCCAAGCTCGGAGTCGAGGTCGCGGTGGTCGAGGCGCTGGAGCGGGTATTGCCGGCATACGACGAGGAGCTGACGCGGCCGCTGCGCGCGTCGCTGCAGCGCCTGGGCGTCGCGCTGCACCTGGGCTGCCGTGTGCAGGGCCTGAATGCGGCCGGCGACGCGGTCCGGGTGCGCGATGCAAACGGCGATGCGATCGAACTGCCGGCTGACCAGGTGCTGGTCGCGGTCGGCCGCACGCCGCGCACGCAGGGCTGGGGGCTCGAGAGCCTGATGCTCGACATGCAGGGCGCGGCGGTGCGGGTCGACGACCAGTGCGCTACCTCGATGCGGAACGTCTGGGCGATCGGCGACCTGACCGGCGACCCGATGCTCGCGCACCGCGCGATGGCGCAGGGCGAGATGGTCGCCGAGATCATCGCGGGGCACAGGCGCCGCTTTGCGCCGGCCGCGATTCCCGCGGTCTGCTTCACCGACCCGGAGGTCGTCGTTGCCGGCCGCACGCCGCCCGAGGCGGCCGAGGCCGGGCTCGACTGCATCAGCGCCCATTTCCCGTTCGCGGCGAACGGCCGCGCGATGACGCTCGAATCGACCGACGGCTTCGTGCGCGTGGTCGCGCGCAAGAGCGACCACCTGATCGTCGGCTGGCAGGCGGTCGGCCGCGGCGTGTCGGAGTTGAGCGCGGCGTTCTCGCAGTCGATCGAGATGGGCGCGCGTCTGGAAGACGTGGCCGGCACGATCCATGCGCACCCGTCGCTCGGCGAGGCGGTGCAGGAAGCGGCGCTGCGCGCGCTGGGGCGCGCCATCCACGTCTGACTCTGTCCTGGGTCGGTTCACGGGCGGTCCCGATTTCACGGCGCCGATGTCGCCGCCGGTTCGCGGGTATAACCGGGGCACGACCCTAACCCCAGGACCGCCATGCTGCTCGATGCCGCCGAATCCCAGCTCGTGCTGGTGGACTACCAGCCGCGGCTGATGCCCGCGATAGCGGGCGGCCCTGCGCTGTTGGCCAACGCGGTGCGGTTGGCCAATATCGCGCGGCTGATGGTGGTGCCGGCCTGGGGCACCGAACAGAATCCGGCGCGGCTCGGGGAGAGCCTGCCGGAGATTCGCGCGCTGTGCGACGACACGCTGGCCAAGACGAGCTTCAGCGCGGTGCATCAGGGCCTGCTGGAACGGCTGCGGCCCGTCGCCAGCGCATCGGCCGCGCCGCGCGGCGGTAACGCGCGCAGCCTGCCGAAGCAGTTGCGCCAGCCCGAGGCGCCGCCGCGCAACAGCGTCGTGATCGCCGGCTGCGAAGCGCACGTCTGCCTGCTGCAGACCGCGCTCGAACTGCAGGACGAGGAATTCGACGTCTGGGTCGTCACCGATGCCTGCGGTTCGCGCACCGAGCGCAACCGCGACGCCGCGTTCGACCGGCTGGCCGCGGCCGGTGCTGAACTCGTCAGCACCGAGATGGTTGCGTTCGAATGGATGCGAAGCTGCGAGCATGCGCAGTTCAAGGCCGTGCAGGCGCTGATCAAGTAGGGCGGGGCCGATGAAGATGGTCCGAGCGCGGCGGCTGTTGACTCTGCTGGCGATCTCGGGCGCGGGCCTGATGGCGTCCGGCGCGCAGGCCGTGTCGATCGGCACCAGCTCGGTCGCGAACAACGGCAACAGCAGTTGTCAGCAGAACGTGACGTCGACGAACGGCGCGACGACGCTGCAGGCCCGCGGCCGGGTGTCGGGCGACGCTTATTGCGAATACCGCCTGGGTCTGCACAAGGGCCAGCGGCTGACCGCCTGGTTCCAGGGGCAGGGCGCGATACATGCGCTGTTGACTCATCCGCCGGGGGT
>JAFECV010000548.1 GCA_018241985.1 Pseudomonadota bacterium
CGTTGTCGAACCCCGGCGTGGCCGGCGCGCGGAACGCGGCGAGAAAGGTGGCCGGCAGCTCCGGCATCGCATCGACCGGAAACATCGCGAAGAAGTTCGCGTGCATCGAACCCCAGTCCACCTTGCGCAGCGAGGTGATGCGCGCATCGACCTGCACGCCTGCGACGTCGAAGCGGAGGCTATCGCCCAGGTGCAGGCCGAGGGTGTCGGCAATCCCCTGCTCGATGCTGATCGCGCCGCGTTCATGAGGCGTCCAATGCCCGGCGACGATGCGGTTCGACGGCGGGCGCTCGGCGCTGTACGACAGGTTGAATTCGCGGTCCACCAGGCGCTTCGCGCGGTCGTCCGTGTAGTCGGCGGGGCCGACGCTTCGGCCGTTGACCGCGATCAGCCGGCCGCGAATCATCGGGTACCAGTCGAACGTCTCGACGCCGCCGGCGCGCAGTGCCTGCTGGAACGCCGCGCCCTGGTCCGGCTGCACGTTGATCACGAAGCGGTTCGGCGCGTCGGGCGGCGTGACGCGGCGCCAGCCGGCAATCAGGTCGGTGCGCAGCAGCACCAGCAGCACCAGCGCGAGCAGGCCGACCGCGAGCGCGCCGACCTGCACCACCGCATACGCCGGCCGCGCCGAGAGCTGGCGCGTCGCGAGCACCAGCCAGCGCGGCGCGGTGGCGTCGTTCACGCTGCGCCGGAGCAGCCGCAGCGCCGCCCAGCTTGCGAGAGCGAACAGCAGCACCGCCGCCGCGAAGCCGCCGACCGCGATCAGGCCGAGCTTCAGGTCGCGGCTCGCGGCCAGCAGCAGCGCCGCAAAGCCGGCGACGCCGAGCGCCAGCGTGCCGACCGACGCGGGCTTCAAGCCCCCGAGGTCGCGCCGCATCACGCGCAGCGGCGGCACGCTGGCGAGCTGCAGCACCGGCGGCAGGCCGAACGCCAGCATCAGCGCAAGACCCATGCCGAAACCGAGCGCGACCGGCCACGGGCCCGGAGCGGGCAGCGCCACTTCGATCAGCCCCGACAACAGCTGCACGATCCCCAGTTGCACGAGGTAGCCGAGCAGCACGCCCAGGCCGCTCGCGGCCAGGCCGCACAGCAGGAACTCGAACGCGTAGCTCGCGGCCAGCGTGCGCTGGCTCTGGCCGAGCACGCGCAGCATCGCGCAGCCGTCCAGATGCGCGGCGGCGAAGCCCCGCGCCGCGAGCGCGACCGCGACCGCGCACAGCAGCGCGGCCAGCAGCGCGACCAGGTTCAGGAAATTGCTCGCACGGTCCAGCGTCTGCTGCATCGCCGGCCGCCCGCTGTCGGGCGATTCGAGCCGCACGCCGCGCAGCTGCGGGTCCGCCGCATCCCGGAGCTGCTCGCGTGCCCAGCGCACGAAGCGCGCGACCGGCTGATCCGCCCCGGCCACCGCGAACCGGTAGCCAACCCGGCTCGCCGGCTGCACGAGACGCGTGGCCGCGAGATCGACGTCGTTGATCATCACGCGCGGCGCCAGACTCAGGAAACCGGCGCCGCGGTCGGGTTCGATCACGATGATCCGGCCAATGGCGAACGTCGCATCGCCGAGCAGCAGCGGATCGCCGACCTTGAGATTCAGTGCGTCGAGCAGCGAAGCGTCGATCCACACCTGACCCGGCGCGGGAATCGCGCGCGTTGCATGGCCCGTCGCGTGGGCCTGAGCCGCCACCGTGAGGCTGCCGCGCAGCGGATAGCCGGGCCCGACCGCCTTCAATGCCACCAGATGGCTGGCACCGCCCTGCGTGTCGGTCGCGCGCGCCATCGTCGGGAAGGCCAGCGTGTTGGTGACCTCGAGCCCGAGCGCGCGCGCATGCTCCACAAAGCGCGCCGGCGTCGGCGTGTCGCTCGCGATCACCGCATCGCCGCCGAGCAGCTGGTGCGCGTCGCGTTCGGCACGCGGGACGTGCTGGGTGCGGTGTCGCTGCTGCGTGCGCGCGGCGTCGAGTTCCATGAGTC
>JAFECV010000549.1 GCA_018241985.1 Pseudomonadota bacterium
AGCTGCGCCGCGCCGGCCAGTGCAACCAGTTCACTCCACGCGTCCGCGCCGTCAGGGTGAAAGCGCACCTGGTGCTGCGGCGCGGGCCCGGCCAGCCCCATGCCGGCCAGCGTGGCGATGGTGGCGGAGCGGGGGCTGGCGTCGTGCGGGGGCGGCGCTGCGCGGTGGCCCGGCTGCGGGCGCACGAACTTGCGCGATCCGAAGATCAGGTACAGCGGCAGGCCGGCGTAGGGCAGCAGCGCGATCAGCAGCACCCAGGCGACCGCGGCCGACGGGTGGTGGCGCTGCGCGCCGACATGGGTGCTGACCGCGTAGATCAGCAGACCGATCAGCACGAACAGCAGGTGGCCGAGGACGAGCAAGGCAGGGTGCGGCGGTGAAGGTGCCGTATCCTAGTCCAGCGCAACCACGACGCGGCTAACCGCTGGCTTCGCTGGGCGGCGCCAGCGCGAAGCGGACCTCGACCTCCAGGCCGCCCAGGCGCTCGGAACTGCCGAGTTCGAGCGTCGCATGATGGCGTTCGGCAATGGTCTTGACGATCGCCAGCCCCAGCCCGCTGCCGACCACCTTCGCGTCGCGGTCCGCCGCGCGAAAGAACCGTTCGAACACCTGCGCGCGATCGGCCGGCGCGATGCCCGGGCCGCTGTCCTCGACCGTCAGCAGCGCCTCGGCGCCCGCGCTGCGCAGCGCGACGTCGACCCGGCCGCCGGCCGGCGTGTACTTGAGCGCGTTGTCGAGCAGGTTGCGCAGCAGGATGCGCAGCGCCTCCGGCTGCCCGAGCACCCAGGCCGGCGCGCTGTCGGCCACCCCGAGGTCGATGCGCCGCGCCTGAGCCTGCGCCAGCATGTCGGCCACCGCGAACTGGACCACGTCCTGCAGGTTCATGCGTTCGCTCGCGCCGGGGTGGTCGCTGCCCGCTTCCTCGCGCGCCAGCACGAGCAGCTGCTCGACGAGGCGGATCGCGCGGTCGATGCCCTGGTTCAGCCGCGCCATCGCGGCTTCGCGCGCAGCGTCGTCGGCGCCGCCGCGGCGCAGCGCCTGCGCCTGCAGTTTCAACGCGGTGAGCGGCGAACGCAGCTCGTGCGCCGCGTTCGCGACGAACTGCGACTGCGCGTCGAGCGACGCATGGACGCGCGACAGCAGCAGGTTGAACTCGTCGACCAGCGGGCGCACCTCCGCCGGCAGGCCCGCGCCCGGCAGCGGCGACAGGTCGTCCGCGCTGCGCCCCGCGACCTGGCGCCGCGTGCGCTCGACCGGCGCGAGCGAACGGCGCACCACCCACCAGACCACCAGCATCAGGAGCGGCGCCATCAGCGCGGTCGGCAGCACCGCGTGCGCGGCCAGCGTCCGTGCCCGCGCGAGCCGCGCGCTCATGTTCTGCGCGATCTGCACGGTCTGCAGCGGAGTCTGCAGCGAGTACACGCGGTACTTTGTGCCGTCGACGGTCACGTCGGAAAACCCGAGCACCGCGCGCGGCGGCAGCGCCCTCGGCGCCGAGCTGAAGATCGGCGCACCGTCCGGTCCCCAGATCTGGACGAAGTAGTCGAAGCCGCCGGCCGCGCCGTCGGCGATCGGCGGCAGGACCGGCAGGCCGCTGCGCAGCGCGCGTGCGATCTGCTGCAGGTGGTAGTCGAACATCGCGTCGGCCTGGCGCAAGGCGCCGCGGTACGCGGACACCGCCTGCACCACCGAGGCGAGCAGGATCGCCAGCAGCAGGAAGCCGAGCAGGCGCCGGCGCAGCGAAGGAGCGGCGCCGCGGTTCATTGCCGCGGCACCAGGTAGCCGAGGCCGCGCACGGTCTGGATCAGTTCGGCGCCGAGCTTCTTGCGCAGGCCATGGATGTAGACCTCGACCGCGTTGCTGCTGATGTCGTCGCGCCAGCCGTACAGCTTTTCCTCGAGCTGGCTGCGCGACAGCACCATGCCGGGCCGCGCCAGCAGCGGCTCCAGCACCGCCCATTCGCGCGCCGA
>JAFECV010000054.1 GCA_018241985.1 Pseudomonadota bacterium
CCGTGACCACCTCGGGCGACGCGGGCGGTGTGGTCATCACGAACGCGAGCGCGATCGCGTCGCGCGGGCCGACGCTGTAGTCGAACTTCCACTCGGCCCAGCCGCGTCCGGCGACGCCCGGGTCCCAGGCCAGGCCGGCATACAGCCGCCGCCCGCTCGAATCGACCGGGCCGCCGAACACGCGGGCCAGCACGTCCTTCTGCGCCGGGCTCAGGCAGTGCCCGTCCGGCGCGGCGCCGGGCGCACAGGCGGGTACGTCGCGCTGCAGATCGAAGGCGGCCTGGTAGCCCGCGGTGTCGGCGACGATGCCGTCGACGAGGCCGTCGAGCCCGTCGCAGCGCGCCAGGATGCGCGCAGACAGCAGCGCCAGATCCGCCGGACTGAACGCGCTGCGAAGATCGGGCCGCCCGGTCTTGGCATCGGTGCGCGCGATGCGCGCGAACTGCTGCGCGTCCCACACCTGCGCGACCGCCGCGCGCGGCAGGTTGTAGCCCGGCGTGCTCACCAGGATGCCGTCGAAGGCCTGCGGAAGCCGCGACGCCGCGACGAAACCCATGCGCCCGCCGTTCGAGGTGCCGACGAGGTACGAGGTGTCCGGCCCCTTGCCGTAGTAGCGGTGGATCAGCGCCTTGGCCATCGGCGTGAGCTGGACCACGGCGTCGTAGCCGTAGTCGAGCCGCGCCTGCGGGTCCAGCCCGAAGGTCGCGCCGCCGATCGGCGTGCTGCGATCGAAGCGGTGACCGCCGTCCGAGCTGATCACCGCGAAGCCCTTCAGCAGGCCGTTGCTCGTCGGTCCGCCGCCCAGGATGTTCCCGTAGGCCGGGACCACGAACCCGTCGAGGCCGCCGTTGGTCTGGTAGAAGAAGCGCTCGTTCCACGCGGTCGGCAGCCGCATCTCGAAGTCGATCGCATAAGGCTTGCCGTCCACCGGGCCGATGCGCTCGTTCATGCTGCCCCGGACGACGCAGTGCGCCGGCATGGTCTCGGCAATGCCGGGCAGACTAAGCTGGCCGGCGGCCACGGCCTCCACGGAGACGATGCGCGTGTGCGGGTACGCGAACTGCGAGGCGAGCGCCTCGCAGGCCATCGCGGCCGAGGCGGGGTGCGCCGGCCGGCGCGGTGCGGCATCGATGCCGGCGCAACCGGAGAGCAGCAGCGCCAGCAGACCGAGGCCGAGCGCCCATGGGCTGGCCCACGGGGTGACGCATGGGTTGCCGACGCGGCCAGGGCGGGTGAATGGCATGCGGGGTCTCCGTTGGCGGGTGCGGTGGTGTTGCGGGTCGCCGTGCGGGCTGCGATGGCTGCGATCACGAAGCCAAGGTCAGTCGTCCCGCGCCGCGCCCAGGTAGGTGTCGATCACGCGCGCGTCGCGTGCCAGTTCGGTGGCCGGGCCTTGCAGGCCGATCTCGCCCATTTCGAGCACGTAGCCGTGGTCGGCGACCTGCAGCGCGGCGCGGGCGTTCTGTTCCACCAGCAGGATGGTCACGCCGGTGGCCCGCAGCGCGGCGATGGTGTGGAAGATTTCCCGGACCACCAGCGGCGCGAGGCCCAGGCTGGGCTCGTCGAGCATCAGCAGCGAGGGCTGCGACATCAGCGCACGGCCCACCGCGAGCATCTGGCGTTCGCCGCCCGACAGCGTTCCCGCGAGCTGCAAGCGGCGCTCCTTCAGGCGCGGGAACAGCGCATAGACCTGCTCCAGCCCGTCGCGCCAGCGCCGGTTGCGCAGCCGCAGCTGGCGGAATCCGCCGAGCACGAGGTTGTCTTCCACCGGCAGCGTGCCGAACAGCTCGCGCTTCTCGGGGACGAGGGCGATGCCCAGCATCACGCGCTCCTCCAGCGACAGCGGGGCGATGTCCTGGCCCTGGTATTCGACGCGGCCGTGCCCGGGGAGCGCGCCCATCAAGGTGTTCAGCAGCGTGGACTTGCCGGCGCCGTTCGGGCCGATCACGGTGATCACGCTGCCGGCGGCCGCCTGCAGATCGATGCGGTGCAGCACCTCGGCGCGGCCGTAGCCGGCGCGCAGGCCGTGCACGCGAAGAAGGGGCGGCGTCATGGCAGGCTCAATGCTCGGTTCCGAGGTAGGCGGCGCGCACCGCCGGGCTCTGGCGCACCTCGGCCGGCGTGCCCTCCATCAGGTGCGTGCCGAACTCCATCACGACGATGTGGTCCGTCACGTCCATCACCAGGTCCATGTCGTGCTCGACCAGCAGGATGGTCATGCCCTGCGCGCGCAGCTCGCGCAGCACCCGCGCGAGCGCCTGCTTCTCCAGGTGCCGCAGGCCGGCGGCCGGCTCGTCGAGCAGCAGCAGCGCCGGGTCGCTGCACAGTGCGCGTGCGATCTCCATCAGCCGCTGCTGCCCCATCGCCAGGTTGCCGGCCAGCTCGTGCAGGCTGTCGGCCATGCCGACGCGCTCGAGCTGCCGCGCGGCCTCGCGCAGCAGGCGTTGCTCCTCGGCGCGGTCGAGCCGCAGCATCGCCGACAGCGCCCCGCAGCGCCCGCGCAGGTGCGCGCCGAGCGCGACGTTCTCGAGCACGGTCATGCCGGGGATCATCTTCACGTGCTGGAAGGTGCGCGAGACGCCGCGCCGCGCGATCTCGCGCGACGGCAGCCCGCTGATCCGCTCGCCCCGGAACAAAACCTCGCCGGCGGTCAGATCGAGCACGCCGGTGATCAGGTTGAAGGTGGTCGACTTGCCCGCGCCGTTCGGGCCGATCAGGCCGACGATCTGTCCGGCGCGCACCGAAAAGCTGACGTCGTTGACCGCGGTCAGGCCGCCGAACACCTTGCGCGCCGCGTGGACCTCGAGCACCGCCTCGCCCGGCGCGGGCTTGGGCCGGTCATCGAGCGGCGCGGCGCCGCTCCAGTCCGCGCTGCGGCGCCGCCGCGGCAGCCGCCGCGCGATCGAAGCCCAGACGCCGTCGGGCAGGTATTTGAGCACCAGCACCAGCACGACGCCGAACACGATGGTGTCGTAGCTGCCACTGGTGCCGAACAGCTTCGGCAGCAGCACCTGCAGCTGGTCCTCCAGCAGCTTGGTCACCGCGGCGCCGGTGACCGCGCCCCCCACATAGCCGGCGCCGCCCAGCACCGCCATGAACAGGTACTCGATGCCCCATTTGATGCCGAACGGCGAGGGGTTCACCGTCTGCTGGTTGTGCGCGAACAGCCAGCCGGAAACGCTGGCGAACAGCGCGGCGATCAGGAAGATTCCGATCTTGTAGCGCAGCGTGTTCACGCCCATCGCCTCGGCCATGCGCGAGCCGCCGTTCAGCGAGCGGATCGCGCGGCCGGTGCGCGAGTCGAGCAGATTGACCAGCGAGAACCCGGCCAGCAGCACCAGCACCCAGGTCAGCACGAAGAACGGCCGTCCCTGGCTCAGGTCCCAGCGGCCCAGCGCGATGCCGGGCACGCCGAGCAGGCCGTCGTAGCGTCCGAGCGCATCCAGGTTGCCCATCAGGTAGTACAGCGCCAGGCCCCAGGCGATCGTCGCCAGCGGCAGGTAGTGGCCCGACATGCGCAGCGTGATCCAGCCGATCACGGCCGCGCTCGCCGCCGTCAGCGCAAGGCCGACGGCCAGCGTGATCCACGGCGACAGGCCGGCCTGCAGCGTGAGATACGCGGTCGCGTAGGCGCCGATGCCGACGAACGCCGCCTGGCCGAACGAGGTCAGCCCGCCGATTCCGGTCAGCAGCACCAGGCCGAGCACGACCAGGCTGTACTGGCCGATCGAGCTGAGCTGCGCGATCCAGAAGTCGGGCAGCGGCAGCCAGGCGAGCAGCACGACCAGCGCGAGGCCGGCGACGGGTAGCGTCAGCGCGCTCCGGCGCATCAATGCTCCTCGTCCGCGTGCCGGTCGGTCAGCGACAGCCAGAACAGGATCGGCAGGACCAGCGTGAACACGATCACTTCCTTGAACGCGCTGGCCCAGAACGCCCCGAACGACTCGACGATGCCGACGAACAGCGCCCCGACGGCGGTGGCCGGATAACTGGCCAGCCCGCCGATCACCGCGGCGACGAAGCCCTTGAGGCCAATCAGGAAGCCCGAGTCGTAGAACACGGTCGTCGTCGGGCCGATCAACAGCCCGGACAGCGCGCCGATCAGCGCCGCCATCGCAAAGCTCCAACGCCCGGCCGCATGCGCCGAAATCCCCATCAGCCGGGCGCCGAGCCGGTTCACCGCGGTCGCGCGCAAGGCCTTGCCGTACAGCGTGCGCTCGAAGAACAGCCACAGCAGCACGATCAACCCGGCCGACGCGACGACGACGGTGATCGCCTGGCCGGTCAGCGTGATCGCGCCCAGTTGCAGGCGCAGGTCCCAGAACGACGGATTGCGAAAGCCCTCGGCGCCGAAGAACACCAGCGCCAGGCCGGTCATCGCGAAGTGCACGCCGACCGAGACGATCAGCAGCACCAGCGTGCTCGCATCGGCCAGCGACTGGAACGCCACGCGGTAGACGAGCGGCCCGAACGCCGTGACCAGCCCGAGCGCGAGCAGCATCTGCACCGGCATAGCGAACCGATGCGGCGCGGCCCACACCGTGACCGCCGACAGCAGCAGCGGCACGAGCAGCGTGCGCGCTGCGGCCTTCGCCACGGGCCCCACGCGCCGATGGCGCTGCCATGCGGCGCCGGCGTCCATCACCGCGGCCACGACGGCGAGCAAGAGCAGCAGCCAGACCGTGCCCGGCACCGCGCCGGTCTGCAGGATCGCCAGCGTCAGCGCGCCGTAGGCGACGAATTCGCCCTGCGGTATGAAGATGACGCGCGTCACCGCGAACACCAGCACGATTGCGAGACCGAGCAGCGCATAGATCGCGCCGCTGGTGATCTCGTCGACCAGCAGCACGCCGGCAATCGAGAGGTCCATGAGGCAGAAGGGGCGAGCAGGAGTAGGCGAGGGCAGGCGGGCCGGCGGCAACGCGGTGCCGCCGGCGCTGCAGCAGCGATCAGTCGACCTTGAACTGGTCGTTGACGACCTTGAGCATCACCCCGGTGTCGTCGGGAAAGCCCCAGTGGTCCTGCGGCGTGTAGTCGAGCACGCCCTGCGACACGACGGTGCGGCCCATGGTCTCGAGCGCGTCGCGCAGCGCGGCGCGGAATTCCTTGGTGCCCGGCTGGCCCTTCTTCAGCGCGATCGGCACGGCCTTCTCGAGCAGCAGCGCCGTGTCGAAGCCGTGCGCGGCGAACTGGTTGCGCGACCCGGGGCCGTAGGCCTTTTCGTAGCCCTGGATGAACTCCAGGCCGAGCTGCTTCGACGGGTTGCTGGCCGGCAACTGGTCGGCCACCACGGCCGGCCCCGACACCACGTAGGTGCCTTCGACCTCCTTGCCGCCGACCCGCATCAGGTCGCGCGTCGCGGCCGCGTGGGTCTGGAAGATCTTGCCCTTGTAGCCGCGCTCGACCACGGCCATTTCCGGCATCGCCGCGCCGCTGCCCGAGGCGACGATCAGGATCGCGTCCGGATTGGCCGACACCAATTTCAGCGCCTGCCCGGTCACGCTGGTGTCGGAGCGGGCGAAGCGCTCGGCCGCCACCAGCTTGATCCCGTTCTTCTCGGCCAGCGGGCCGAACGCCTTCAGCCACTCTTCGCCATAGGCGTCGGTGTAGCCGAGGAAGCCGACCGTCTTCACGCCCAGCTTCTTCATGTGCGCGACGACGGCATGGGCCATCACCGCGTTCGACTGCGGCAGGCGGAAAGTCCATTTGTCCTTGCCCGGCGGCAGCGCGGCGGGCGAGAGCGCCAGCTGCACCGTATCGGCCTCCGCGGCGACCGCGGCCATCGGGATCGCGACCGGCGTCGCGACCGAGCCGACGATCACGTCGGCCTTGTCCTCGGTGACGAAGCGGCGCGCGTTCTTCACGCCGGTGGTCGGATCGGTGGCGTCGTCGAGCACGATCACGTTGAGCTTCTGGCCGGCGATGCTCTTGGGCCACAGCGCGATCTCGTTCTTGAGCGGAATGCCCAGGCCCGACGCGGGGCCGGTCAGCGACAGGCTCACGCCGACCGTGATGTCGGCATACGAGGCGCCGGCGGCGAGCAGCACGGCGGCGGCCACGGCGATTTTCAATTTCTTCATCGAGAACTCTCCAGAAGGTTGGGGGGTGAAACGGTGGGCGGCCGCGCTCGGTCGGGTGGACCGTTGCGCTCAGTCGCACAGCGCCCGGATCTCGGGCGGAATCGGGATCGCCTTCAGCCGGTGCGGCTCGCCCGGCGGGTGCACGACGAACGCGCGCGTCTCGCGGCCCTCGCACAGCAGCTCGTCGCCGCGCCGCACCAGATGGCGCTGGATGAACACCTTGCCCCGCCATTCCTCGACGCTGGTTTGCACCTGCAGCGTCTCGCCGTAGGTGGCCGAGCGCAGGAACCGGGTGTGCAGCTCGAGAAGCGGCGTGCCGACGATGCCGGTCGTTCGCGCCAGCTCGCGCCACGGCGGCACGCCGCAGGCCATGAAGAAGTGCAGCGACGCCGCGTCCATCCAGCGCGAGAAGTTCGGGAAGAACACGATGCCGGCCGGATCGCAGTCGCCGAACTGGACGTTGACTTCGTAGATCTGGGTTTTGCTCATCGCGGCCGGCTCCGGTCAGCGCGGCGCCATGCGCAGCGCGCCGTCGAGCCGGATCACCTCGCCGTTCAGGTGCACGTTGGTGACGATGTGGCAGGCCAGCTCGGCGAACTCCTCGGGGCGGCCGAGCCGCGGCGGGAACGGGATGCTGGCCGCGAGCGACTGCTGCACAACTTCGGGCAACTGCTTCATCAGCGGCGTCGAGAACAGGCCCGGCGCGATCGTGCAGACGCGGATGCCGTGCTGCGCCAGATCGCGCGCCATCGGCAAGGTCATGCCGACCAGCCCGCCCTTGGACGCGCTGTACGCCTGCTGGCCGACCTGGCCGTCGAACGCGGCGACCGACGCGGTGAACAGCATCACGCCGCGCTCGCCGTCTTCGAGCGGCGCGAGCCTGGCGCACTCCGCGGCGAACAGCCGGCTGACGTTGTAGGTGCCGATCAGGTTCACATTGACGACGCGCGCGAAGTCTTCGAGCGGCGCGGCGGCGCCGTCCTTGCCGACCACGCGCTTGGCGGTGCCGATGCCGGCGATGTTCATCAGCAGGCGCGCCGGGCCGTGCGCCGCGGCCGCCTTCTCGAGCGCGGCCTGCACGCTGGCGGTCGCGGTGATGTCGCATTCGCAGGCGACGCCGCCGATCTCGGCTGCGACGCGCTCAGCATGGGCGCGGTTCACGTCGAGCACTGCGACCTTCGCGCCGCGCCGTGCAAGCTCGCGCGCGGTCGCCTCGCCGAGGCCGGAGCCGCCGCCGGTGACGAGCGCGGCCTGTCCTTGTATCTGCATGGTGGGGTTCCTGGTTTGCTATTGAATTGAGAGCAACAAGTGAGCGTCAGTCCTACGCTTCGAGCTCGTTTCTTTCAAAGATCCAGCGGATCCGCGGGAACGGAACACTGTGCGGGCGGCGGGCAGGGCGCGCTCGGCTGTCATTGCCCGCGCGGCTTCAGGATGTGCGGAGCCGAATCGTCGTGCAGCGCTCGCACGAGCGCGTCGCGGCACTTCAGCACCGCGCGCTGGTTGATCGATCCCTTGTCGGTCACCTCGCCCTTGTCGATCGACGGCGGCTCGGCCAGCAGGATCGCGCGCGCGATCCGGTTCGCGCTGCCGGTGGCGTCCATCGCGAGGCGGTCGACCAGATCGCCGAAGAACGCGAGCACCGGGCCGCTCGCCAGCACGTCCGAGAGCGGCGTGTCGGGCGCAAGGCTAGAGAGCTGCCGCACCGCGGGCGTGGTGAAGATCATCGCGCCGACCTCGTGGCCGTTCAGCCCGGTCAGCACCGCGTCCTGCACATAGGGCGCGCCGGCGGCGACGATCTTCGCGCGCAGCGGCCCGACGCTGACGAAGGTGCCGGTCGCGAGCTTGAAGTCCTCGGCGATGCGGCCGTCGAACCGCAGGCCCTGGTGGATGTCGCGCTCGTCGATCCAGCGCACCGCGTCGCCGGAGCAGAAGAACCCTTCGTCGTCGAAATGCTCCGCGGTCTCCTCTGGCGCGCGCCAGTAGCCCGGCGTGATGTTCGGGCCGCGGTAGCGCACCTCGGTCTTGCCGTCGACGTCGACCAGCTTCAGTTCCAGCCCGGCGGTCGGCAGGCCGAGGTCGCCCGAGCGCACATGGGGGTTCGTGATGTACAGCGCGAACGGGCCGGACTCGGTCATGCCCAGGCCCGTTCCCATCACGATGCGCTCGCCGAGCTCGGCCTCCTGCGCCCTATGCAGGCTGTCCCATACCGGCTGCGCGAGCGCGGCGCCGGCGTAGAAGAACATGCGCACGCGCGACAGCAGCGTGCGGCGCAGCAGCGCGTCGGTCTTCATCGCGTTCGCGATCGCCTCGAACCCGGTCGGCACGTTGAAATACGCGGTCGGCGCGATCTCGCGCAGGTTGCGCAGCGTCTCGTGCACCAGCGCCGGCGTCGGCTTGCCGTCGTCGATGTACAGCGTGCCGCCGTTGTAGAGCACGAGGCCGACGTTGTGGTTGCCGCCGAAGGTGTGGTTCCACGGCAGCCAGTCGACCAGCACCGGCCCACCTTCGTCGGTTTGCTCGGCCAGCGCCGGCATCGACTGGCGCATCTGCTGCTGGTTCGCGCACCACATGCGGTGCGTGTTGATCACCGCCTTCGGCAGCTTGGTCGAACCCGAGGTGAACAGGAACTTGGTGATCGTGTCGGGGCCGATGTTCGCCAATGTGGCATCGACCGCCGCGGTCGGCGGCGTTGCCAGCAGCGCGGCGAGCGGCGTCACGGCGCGGCCTTCCAGCGTGCCTTCGGCCAGCACGACTTCGCAGCCGTTTGGTACCGCGTGCTCGATCGCGCGTGCATAGCGCGCGTCGCTCGCGAACACCAGCGCCGGGGTCAGCGTATCGAGCACGTGGCGCAGCTTCGCGTAGTCGCGGCTCACCAGCGAATACGCCGGCGACACCGGGCAGTGCGGCACGCCCGCGCACAGGCAGCCGAGCGCGAGCAGCAGGTGCTCGATGCCGTTCTCGCTCAGGATCGCGACCGGCCGCTCAGCGGATACGCCGCGGTCGAGCAGCGCCTGCGCGATCGAGCGCGCCGCGCCCCAAGCCTCGGCGTAGCTGACGCGGATCCAGTCGCCGGGCGATCCATCGGCGTTGCGCGCGCGCCGCGCGACCAGCGTGCGTTCCGGCGCCTGCTCGGCCCAATGCTGCACGCGGTCGGTCATCCGAGCCGCATAGTCCGCGAGCGGCACCTCGGCCGTCAGATAGCGCACGCCCGGCCCGCCTTCGCGCAGCACCGCGCGGGTCACGCCGAAGCCGATAGGG
>JAFECV010000550.1 GCA_018241985.1 Pseudomonadota bacterium
GAGACGCTGACCAGCCGGCTGATCGACCGCCCGATCCGTCCGCTGTTCCCCGACGGCTTCTTCAACGAAGTGCAGGTGGTGATCCACACGCTGTCGCTGAACCCCGAGGTCGACGCCGACATCCCGGCGCTGATCGCGACCAGCGCGGCGCTCGCGATCTCCGGCATCCCGTTCAACGGACCGGTCGGCGCGGCGCGCGTCGGCTATGTCAACGGCGAGTACGTGCTGAACCCTGGGCCGAGCGAGCGCAAGAACAGCCAGCTCGACCTGATCGTCGCCGGCACCGAAGGCGCGGTGCTGATGGTCGAGTCCGAGGCGCAGCAGCTCACCGAAGAAGTGATGCTCGGCGCGGTGATGTTCGGCCACGAGCAGGGCCGGATCGCGATCAACGCGATCCATGAACTGGTGCAGGGCGCCGGCAAGCCGGTCTGGAACTGGACCGCGCCGGCGAAGGACGAGGCGCTGATCGCCCGGGTGCGTGCGCTCGGCGAGGAGCGCCTGCGCGCCGCCTACCAGATCCGCAACAAGCAGTCGCGCACCCAGGCCTGCCGCGAAGCGTACGCTGCCGTGATGGCCGGGCTGACCGCCGACGGCGCGAGCTTCGACAGCGTGAAGGTCGAGGGCCTGCTGTTCGAGATCGAGGCGCAGATCGTGCGCGGCCAGATCCTGGCCGGCGAGCCGCGCATCGACGGGCGCGACACCCGCACCGTGCGCCCGATCGAGATCCGCACCGGCGTGCTGCCGCGCACGCACGGCTCGGCGCTGTTCACGCGCGGCGAGACGCAGGCGCTGGTGATGACCACGCTCGGCACCGAGCGCGACGCGCAGCGCATCGACGCGCTCGCGGGCGAGTACACCGACCACTTCATGCTGCACTACAACATGCCGCCGTTCGCCACCGGCGAGACCGGCCGCGTCGGCAGCCCGAAGCGGCGCGAGATCGGCCACGGCCGCCTCGCCAAGCGCGCGCTGGTCGCCTGCCTGCCGAACCGCGACGAGTTCCCGTACACGATCCGCGTGGTCAGCGAGATCACCGAATCGAACGGCTCGAGCTCGATGGCGTCGGTCTGCGGCGGCTGCCTGTCGCTGATGGACGCCGGCGTGCCGATGAAGGCGCACGTGGCCGGCATCGCGATGGGCCTGATCAAGGACGGCAACCGCTTCGCGGTGCTGACCGACATCCTCGGCGACGAGGACCACCTGGGCGACATGGACTTCAAGGTCGCCGGCACCGCGCACGGCGTGACCGCGCTGCAGATGGACATCAAGATCCAGGGCATCACGAAGGAGATCATGCAGGTCGCGCTGGCGCAGGCCAAGGAGGCGCGCATGCACATCCTCGGCAAGATGCAGGAGGCGATGGGCGCGGCCAAGGCCGAGATCTCGAGCTACGCGCCGCGCCTCTACACGATGAAGATCAACCCGGAGAAGATCCGCGACGTGATCGGCAAGGGCGGCGCGACGATCCGCGCGCTGACCGAAGAGACCGGCACCGAGATCGACATCGCCGAGGACGGCACGATCACGATCGCGTCCACCGACGGCGACCGCGCCGCCGAGGCGCGCCGCCGCATCGAGGAACTCACCGCCGAGGTCGAGGTCGGCAAGATCTACGAGGGCCCGGTGACCAAGATCCTGGACTTCGGCGCGCTGATCAACCTGCTGCCGGGCAAGGACGGCCTGCTGCACATCAGCCAGATCGCGAACGAGCGCGTCGAGCGGGTCAGCGACTACCTGAAGGAAGGCCAGGTGGTGCGCGTCAAGGTGCTCGAGACCGACGACAAGGGCCGCGTCAAGCTGTCGATGAAGGCGCTGCTCGACCGGCCCGATCGGCCGGCCGCGCCGGCGCCGGAGCCGTCGCCGGTCGATCTGCCCTAAAGTGATCGCAAGGTGCTATTGATTGAATAGCAAACTGCGTACGTCGCTCGGTCGCTTGCGCGAGGTTTGATGATGAAAGCCGTCGAAA
>JAFECV010000551.1 GCA_018241985.1 Pseudomonadota bacterium
TCGAGCGTCGCGTTCGCCTGCGCGATCACGTACTTGCTCTCCTCGATCGCCGACAGGTAGTCGATCTCGCTCGTGACCTGCTTGTCCACCACGCGGCGGTACGGGGTTTCGATGAAGCCGTACTCGTTCAGCCGCGCATACAGCGCCAGCGAGTTGATCAGGCCGATGTTCGGGCCTTCCGGCGTCTCGATCGGGCACACGCGCCCGTAGTGCGTGACGTGCACGTCGCGCACCTCGAAGCCGGCGCGCTCGCGCGTCAGGCCGCCCGGGCCGAGCGCCGAGACGCGGCGCTTGTGCGTGATCTCGGCCAGCGGATTCGTCTGGTCCATGAACTGCGACAGCTGCGACGCGCCGAAGAACTCCTTCAGCGCCGCGGAGATCGGCTTGGAGTTGATCAGGTCGTGCGGCATCAGCGGGTCCTGCTCGGCCTGGCCGAGCCGCTCCTTCACCGCCTTCTCGATGCGCGCCAGGCCGGTGCGGTACTGGTTCTCGGCCAGTTCGCCGACGCAGCGCACGCGGCGGTTGCCCAGGTGGTCGATGTCGTCGACCTCGCCGCGGCCGTTACGCAGGTCGACCAGGATCTTGACCACCGCCAGGATGTCCTCGTTCGTCAGCACCATCGGGCCGGTCGATTCGGCGCGGCCCATCTTGGCGTTGAACTTCATGCGCCCGACGCGCGACAGGTCATAGGTGTCGGGGTTGTAGAACAGTCGCTGGAACAGCGCCTGCACCGCGTCCTCGGTCGGCGGCTCGCCCGGGCGCATCATGCGGTAGATCGCGACGCGCGCGGCGAACTCGTCGGCCGCCTCGTCGATGCGCAGCGTCTGCGAGATGTACGCGCCCTGGTCCAGTTCGTTCGTGTAGATGCACTGCAGCTCCTGCACGCCGGCGGCGCGCAGTTTCTTCAGCAGCGCTTCGGTCAGCTCGTCGTTGGCGCGGGCGATGATCTCGCCGGTCTCGGTATCGACCATGTTGCGCGCGATCACGCGGCCGATCAGGAAGTCTTCCGGCACGCTGATGTGCGTGGTCTCGGTCTGCTCCAGCTCGCGCGTGTGGCGCGCGGTGACCCGCTTGTCCTTCGCGACGATCACCTTGCCCGACTTGTCGGTGATGTCGAAGCGCGCGACCTCGCCGCGCAGCCGCTCCGCGACGAACTCCATCTGCGCGCCGCTGTCCATCAGGCGGAAGTTGTCGTTGACGAAGAAGTTCGCGAGGATCGCCTCGGGATTGAGCCCGATCGCCTTCAGCAGGATCGTCACCGGCATCTTGCGCCGGCGGTCGACGCGGAAATACAGCATGTCCTTCGGGTCGAACTCGAAGTCCAGCCAGGAGCCGCGGTAGGGAATGATGCGGGCCGAGAACAGCAGCTTGCCCGAGCTGTGCGTCTTGCCCTTGTCGTGCTCGAAGAACACGCCCGGCGAGCGGTGCAGCTGCGACACGATCACGCGCTCGGTGCCGTTGATGATGAACGAGCCCTTGTCGGTCATCAGCGGCACCTCGCCCATGTAGACCTCCTGCTCCTTCACCTCCTTGACCACCTTGGACTGCGGCGTCGAGGATTCGCGGTCGTAGATGATCAGCTGCACCCGGGCGCGCACCGCGGAGGCGTAGGTCAGGCCGCGGGTCTGGCATTCGCGCACGTCGAATCCGGGCTTGGCGAGGTTGTACTCGAGGTACTTCATCTCGACGTAGCCGTTGTGCGAAACGATCGGGAACGCGGCGAGGAACGCGGCCTGCAGTCCGTCGTTCGTGCGCTTGGTCGGCGCGACGTCGGCCTGCAGGAACGCGGTGTACGCGTCCTTCTGCATCTGCAGCAGATAAGGCACGCGCAGCACGCTGTCGCGGCTGCCGAAGTTCTTGCGGATGCGCTTGCGTTCGGTGAAGCTGTAGGTGGATGTCTGGGCCATGAGATCTCCGGGCGTTGAGGTCCTTGGCGACTGTCGCGTCGAGCGCTGCAAACCGAAG
>JAFECV010000552.1 GCA_018241985.1 Pseudomonadota bacterium
TCATCGTCGACCGGGGCGCTGCCGGCCTGGACGACAGCGCCCACATCCCGGTGATGGCGCCGCACCCGCTGGCCACGCTGCGGCTCGAGAACTGCGCGGTCGCCGGCGACGCGCCGCTCGGTGAGATCAACGGTGGCTTCAAGCTGGCGATGCAGACGCTCGACATCTTCCGCGCCAGCGTCGCCGGCGCTGCTCTGGGCATGGCGCGGCGCGCGCTGGCCGAGGCAATCCACCACGCGCGCACGCGCAAGATGTTCGGCCAGACGCTGGCCGACTTCCAGCTCACGCAAGCCAAGCTCGGCGAGATGGCGGCGCTGATCGATGCCGGCGCATTGCTCACCTACCGCGCAGCCTGGATGCGCGACCTGGGGCATGGCAGCCTGCGCGAGCGCAGCGTCGCCGCGGCGATGGCCAAGATGACCGCCACCGAAAACGCCCAGCGCGTGATCGACATGGCGCTGCAGATGCATGGCGGTCTGGGCGTGAGGGTCGGAACCAAGGTCGAGTCGTTGTACCGCGATATCCGCTCGCTGCGCATCTATGAAGGCGCGACCGAGGTGCAGCAGCTCATCATCGGCCGGGCCCAGTTGCAGGAGTGAAACCATGACCGTCCCATCCGCACAAACCGACTCGTTCGTCCGCGACCGGCTGCCGCCGCGCGAACAGTGGCCCGAATTCCGCTACGACCTGCCCGAACTGCGGATTCCCGACCAGGCCAATGCGGCCACCGATCTGCTGCAGGCCGCGATCGCCAAGGGCTGGGGCAGCCGGCTGATGCTGCGCTCGCCCGGCCTCACGCTCACCTATGCGGAGGCGGCGGCCGAGGTGAGCCGCATCGCCGAGATGCTGATCAAGGATTTCAAGCTCGAGCCCGGCAACCGCGTGCTGCTGCGCGGCGGCAACTCGATCGGCATGGCGCTGGCCTGGCTGGGCGTCGTCAAGGCCGGCCTGATCGCGGTGGCTACCATGCCGCTGCTGCGCGCCGTCGAACTGGACCAGATCATCGAGAAGGCGCAGCCGTCGCTGGCGATGTGCGACGTGGGCTTGCTCGGAGAAATGGTGCTGGCCGCGCAGGACGCGTCCAAGATGCTGCCGATCGTCGCGTTCGGCGACCCCAAGCGAGTGGACGGCGTGGAGGCGCGTGCGGCCCGGCGTTCGCCCGACTATCCGGGCTGCGCGACCGCGGCGGACGACATCGCGTTGCTGGCCTTCACCAGCGGCACCACCGGCAAGCCCAAGGCCGTCGTCACGACCCACCGCGACGTGCTGGCCGCCTGCAACGCGTGGCCGCGCTCCGTGCTCCAGGCTACGCCCGACGACATCGTCACCGGCTCGCCGCCGCTGGCCTTCACGTTCGGCTTGGGCGGGCTGCTGCTGTTCCCGATGGCGGCCGGCGCATCGGTCTACTACCCCGACGTGCGCTTCAACCCCGAGACCATGGTGCGCAAGATGCGCGACCACGGCATCACGATCTGCTACACCGCGCCGACCTTCTACCGCCAGATGGCGCCCTATGCCAAGGCGCTCGGAATCCCGTCGCTGCGGATCTGCGTCAGCGCCGGCGAGGCGCTGCCCGACGCCACGCGCCAGTTGTGGAAAGAGGCGACCGGCATCGAGATGCTCGACGGCATCGGTGGCACCGAGGTGTTTCACATCTACATCTCGGCGGCCGGCAGCGACGTGCGCCCGGGCGCCATCGGCAAGGCCGTGCCCGGCTACCAGGCTCGCGTCGTCGACGAGAACGACAACGAACTGCCGCGCGGCACCGTCGGCCGGCTGGCGGTGATCGGTCCGACCGGCTGCCGCTATATGGACGACGAACGCCAGACGAAGTACGTGCAGCACGGATGGAACCACCCGGGCGACTCCTTCGTGCAGGACGAGGGCGGCTATTTCCATTACCAGGCGCGCGACGACGACATGATCATCACCGCCGGCTACAACGTCGGCGGCCCCGAGGTCGAG
>JAFECV010000553.1 GCA_018241985.1 Pseudomonadota bacterium
ACCTCCTGCGGCCCTTCGGCCTTGAAGATGGCAGGCATCCAGCCCGTGCCATCGGCCAGCCGCTCGGCTTCGCTGGCAATGTCGGCCTTCTTGAGCTTCGCCAGACGGTGGACGCTCTCGGGCGCGAACTCGCCTACGGCATCCAGAATCACGGCCTTCGGGACGTGCTTGAAGTAGCCTTCGGCGGTGGGCTGCCACCATGCAGCCATGTCGAGGCCCACGGCCTGCGCCAGTTCCGCGCCCGGCTGGTGCGGTGTGGCACGTGGCGTCACCACGTCCACCGTGGAAGCCACACATACAGCCAGCAGCTTGACCAGCTCGCCTTGGGCCATTGCCAGCAGCGCAGCGAACAGTGCGGCGCCGTCCTTGGGCAGCTTGCCGCCCCACGCTTCTTGCAGTTCGCGCAGCGCCACGGCAGCAGGCGATTCCAGCCAGTCCGGGGCCATTCCTTCCAGCCGGTCTTGCACAGTGAGGCTCACGCCCAGCGGCAGGTCGTGCCCGTAGTGGCTGCTGTGCAAGACGGTTTGCACCATGCCATGCACCAGCGCGGCCAGCGCCACCTGCGGATGCCGTGCGACCTCGATTTGCAGCGCAGCAGTGCGATGGGCGCTCAGGCGCTGCGCCAGCCGATCGGAGATAGTGGCCTTGGGCGCTTCGTCGTTCTCGCCTTCGTCGTCGTTCTCGGCTTCGCCTTCTACGCTGCCGAAACCTTGGCGCAGCTTTTCGAGTGTGTGCAGCGCCTTGGCTTCGGCTTCGCGCAGCAGCCCGCGATGAATCACTGCCTGCCCGCTGCGGTCGATGGTGACGATGGCCCCGGCTGCGGCCTTCACGTTTGCGGCATATCCCTGCAAGCTATCTTCCAGCGCCTGCAACTGCTGGCCCAGCCGCTCGCCTTCCTCTTGCAGCGCGTCGGCTTTGTCCTCGTCGTCGGCGTCCGTCGCGGCATCAATGGCTTCGGCCACCTCCTGCATCTTGGCTTGCAGCTTCTCGATGCGCTGCGCTTCGCGCTTGTTGGGTTCGCGCCGCTCCCTCGGCGCACGCTGGAAGGCGTGCAGATCGGCATGGGTCACGCCCGGCGTGGCATCGGCCCAGGCCCAGCCCTCGGCCTTCACCTCGGCGGCAATGCCTGCGAGCTTGTCCTGTGCCAGTCGTTCCAGCAGCGCGGCGTCGGTCAGGTACACGCCCGCATCGTCCTCCGCGAACAGGTCACGGCGGATGCCGCCGCCCGCCTGCTCGTAGGCGTCCAGCCCGACGAAGCGCACCAGCGGATGCCGGTAGGCGTCTATCTCGCGCTCGGTCAGGCGCTCGCGCAAGTGCGAGGGGTGGCGCTGCCATTGCGGCGCATCGTAGAACGCGCATTCCTGCGCGGCGTGGTCGTCGGTGATGGACAGCGCCATCAACTGATCGAGGCTCACGGCATCGGCCCGATAGTCCGCCATCAGGCGCGGCGAGACATTGGCGAGCTTCAAGCGGCGCTGCACCACCAGCGGCGTGACGCTGAAATCCGCCGCAATGTCCTCGATGGGACGGCCTTCGGCCACCAGCGCCGCGAAGGCTTCAAACTGGTCTGCCGGGTGCATGGCTTCGCGCTGCACGTTCTCGGTAAGGCTGGCCGTGCGGGCAGTGCCATCGGCCACGCGCAAACAAGGCACGTCCCAATCCTTGGCGATGCGGTGTTTCTTCGCCAGCAGCTTGAGGGCTGCGAGGCGTCGGCCACCGGCCACCACCTCGTAATGCTCGCCATCGCTGGCGGGAATCACGATCAGGTTTTGCAGCAGGCCCACGCGCTGGATGCTCGCGGCCAGTTCGGGGATGGACATGCGCGGGACGGTCTTGCGCACGTTGCGGCCCGTGGGGCGCAGCACCAGCCGCGACAGCGGCACCAGAATCATGTGCTTGCTCGGGTCGGCGGCTTGCAGCACGTTCGCGGCGCTGCTGGCTGCGGTGTTGACGGCGTGGACTTC
>JAFECV010000554.1 GCA_018241985.1 Pseudomonadota bacterium
GCCATCGACCACCACCAGCTCATGCGTCGCCCAGGCGGCGAGCAGCAACTGGTCGTCTTGGCGGGTTTCGACAAAGTGAAATGCCGTGCGCAGCGTGTACCGACCGGCGGCGTGGTCGCGCGAGACGATGCGCGGCGCCTGCAACAAATGATGGCTGCGGGTGTGCGGCTGCTGCGAGAAGGTGCGCTTGCCGAAGAAGCGCTCGACGCGAATCTTCAGCAGCAGCTTGTCCTCGTACATCAGCGAACCCTGCAGGATGGGATCGGTCTGGCCGTGCGTGAGCGGCATCCAGTAGTGTCCGTCGTCGGTGAACAACGCCTCCCACTCGTTGAGCTGCTGCGTGTCGATGAGGTCGGCTTCCTGGTAGACGAAGTCGATCAGTTGGCTGTCGGCGATCGTGCTCATGCAGCGCTCCCTTCGCTCTTCCGCTCCATGCTGACGGTCATGAAATGCGCCCAGGCACGCATCTGGTTGCGCATCTGCAGCTCGTTGGTGCCATTGGTCTCGAAGTGCGCCTCGTTGCGCGGCTCCTTCGGATCGTACGAACGGTACAAATTCATCCAGTCGCGGCCGCGGCTCTTGAGCGCCTCCTGCGCACGCTCGTAGACCTCGGTGTCGTCGTGCGCGACGACCGAGGTCGGCGCGTTGATCAGGCGGTTGTACATCAGCGTGCGCTCGAGCAGTTTGTCGGGCGCACCCACGAGTCGGAAGGTCCAGGATTCCACCAACGTCTTGTCAACCGCGATCGGCTTGAACAAGCGCATGGTCTGGATCGGCCCCTTCATCGTCAGGTTGGGAAACAGGATGGTGTTGTGCCTGGCCTCGCCCAGGATGGCCTTGGCGCGCTCCTCGCCATAGGCCGCCACCATGGCTTCCGTGTAGCCCGGGATACCCGAATAGTCCGAGTGGATCGAGCGGCCCACGCCGTCATGGCCGTGGCCGTTGGGCCAGACGCGCAGACCCGATTCATCGAAGAACTCGTAGGAGCTGACGAAGGGCGTGAACACCTCGACCGCCATCGGCTTGGGCGTGCCGGCGGGGACCTGGCTCCAGGTCGATGCCGCGGTGCCGGCCGACGATTCATGCACCACCATGGGGTGGGTGGTGTCGGTCTGGTTGTCCACCAGCATCTTCCAGTTGCAACGGTTGATGTAGCGCAGCACGCCGCCGACGACTTCGAGCTTTCCCTGGGGCGAGCGGTCGACCATGAAATCGATGGTCGAGAGCGACTGGCCGAAGTAATCTTCGAACGAGATGCCCTCGGGGTTCAGGCGGCAGAAGACGAAGTCACGGTAGACATGCACGGCCTGCACCGCGGCCATGCCGCCGCTGGCCTCGCAGCAGTCGAAGCCGGTGTTCTCGTAGCCCTTCTTGAGCGGGATCGACAGCAGCGAGCCGTCGGTCTTGAAGGTCCAGGCGTGGTAGGGGCAGCGGAAGAACTTGCCGGTGTTGCCGCAGGTCTCGCCCGCCACCTTCACGCCCTTGTGCGGGCAGCGGTTGAACAGCACGCGAATGCTGTCATCGGTGTGGCGCACCATGACGACGGGCTCGGTGCCGACGGTGGTGGTGTAGAAGTCGCCCTTGTTCGGCACCTGGCTGGCGTGGCCCACGTAGACCCAGGTGTTGGCGAACAGGTGCCGCATCTCGAGCTCGAACAGCTCGGGATCGACGTAGGTGTCCTTGTGCACCTCGGCTTCGCGCACCAGCGCGCGCACGGCGGCGGGGTTGTCGGTGTATCGACCCATGTATGTCTCCTTTGGGTGAGCCCTAAGAATCGAGCACCAGTCGCGGCGACCTGGCGCGCGAAATGCAGACCTGGATGAGCTTGCCGGACGCCTTCTCGGCATCGCTCAGGAAGTAGTCCCTATGGTCCGGGACGCCTTCCAGCACCGTGACCTGGCAGACGCCGCACTCGCCGCGGCGACAGTCGAACAGCGGGTCGCAACCCGCCTCTTCCATG
>JAFECV010000555.1 GCA_018241985.1 Pseudomonadota bacterium
AATCATCGCACCCGACTGGCGCGGCTTCGGCCTGACTCGTCGGCAAACGCACGACGCAACGGCCGACACCGGGCCGCGCGACGTCGACAACTACTGGTTCCCCGACTACCTCGCGGACCTGGACTTCCTGCTCGACCACTACGCGCCCGGACGGCCGGTCGATCTGGTCGGCCACAGCCTGGGCGGCAATGTCGCGATGCATTACGCCGGCGTGCGGCCCGAACGCATCCGCCGCCTCGTCAACCTCGAGGGCTTCGGCATGCCGGCCACTCGGCCTGAGCAGGCGCCCGGCCGCTATGCGCGCTGGATCGACGAGCTCAAACAGCTGCACCGCGGCGAGCTGGAACTGAACGCCTATGCCGACGCCGCCGGCGTCGCGCGCCGGCTGATGAAGACCAATCCGCGGCTGTCGGAGGACAAGGCCGACTGGCTCGCCCGGCACTGGGCCGCGCCCGACGCACGAGGTGCGTGGCGCATCCTCGGCGATGCGGCGCACAAGATCGTCAATGCGCAGCTGTCGCGTCTCGACGAGGTGCTGGCGCTCTATGCGCGCATCACCGCGCCGACGCTGATGGTGCGCGCCGAAGAGGATTCGCTGGCGCGCTGGTGGGGCGAGCGCTACACGCAGGCCGAATTCGAGCAGCGGATCGCGACGGTGCCGCATCTCGAGCACGGCGTGATCCACGGCGCCGGCCACATGCTGCACCACGACCAGCCGCAGGCGCTGGCCAAGCTGATCGAGTCGTTTCTGGCCGCCGAATAGGCACACAAGGCTCGCAAGGCACGCCGCACGCGCCGCACGCGCCAGACGCACCCGACGCGCCGCAAGCCAGCCGGCGCGTCGCGCTGCAAAGCGCGGCGCCCGTGAGAAAATGACCGCCCCTCTCTCGAACACAACGGACTTCGCAATGGACGCAGAACACATCAACCAGATCGGCACCACCCTGGCGGACCTCTCCAGCCGCACGGCCGACTTGCGGAGGTATCTTTGACTTCGATGCCAAGGCGGAACGGCTGAGGACGGTCAACGCGTCGCTGGAAGACCCGGCGGTCTGGAACGACCCGAAGCGCGCGCAGGAACTCGGCAAGGAGAAGAAGACGCTCGACGGCGTGGTGCTCACGCTGACCGATCTCACGCGCGAGCTGGCCGACAACGGCGAGCTGTTCGAGCTCTCGCGCGACGACGAAGCCGGCCTGCTCGCGATCGAGCAGGATGCCGCGCGGCTCGCGCGCCAGGTGGAGGCGCTCGAGTTCCGCCGCATGTTCTCGAACCCGGCCGATCCGCTGAACGCGTTCCTCGACATCCAGGCCGGCGCCGGCGGCACCGAGGCCTGCGACTGGGCCGCGATGCTGCTGCGCCAGTACCTGAAGTACGCCGAGCGCAAGGGCTTCAAGGCGACGGTGGAAGACGAAACGCCGGGCGACGTCGCCGGCATCAAGGGCGCGACGATCAAGATCGAGGGCGAATACGCGTTCGGCCTGCTGCGCACCGAGACCGGCGTGCACCGCCTCGTGCGCAAGAGCCCGTTCGACTCGTCCGGCGGGCGCCACACCAGCTTCGCCAGCGTGTTCGTCTACCCGGAGATCGACGACTCGATCGAGATCGAGATCAACCCGGCGGACGTGCGCGTCGACACCTTCCGCGCGAGCGGCGCCGGCGGCCAGCACATCAACAAGACCGATTCGGCGGTGCGGCTCACGCACCTGCCGACCGGCATCGTCGTGCAGTGCCAGGACAGCCGCAGCCAGCACAGCAACCGCGACGTCGCGTGGCGGCGCCTGCGCTCGCGGCTGTACGACCACGAGATGAAGAAGCGCATGGCCGAGCAGCAGAAGCTCGAGGACACCAAGACCGACGTCGGCTGGGGCCACCAGATCCGCTCGTACGTGCTCGACAACAGCCGGATCAAGGATCTGCGCACCAACGTCGAGGTCTCGGCCACGCAGAAGGTGCTCGAC
>JAFECV010000556.1 GCA_018241985.1 Pseudomonadota bacterium
GTGACGATGCCGGACGCCAGCAGCGGGCCGTCGAACAGCCAGGGCGTGAAGAAGATGCCGAGCGCGCTCGGGATGGTGGCCTGGATCATCATCGCCCCCGAAATGTTGGCCAGCGCCAGCCGCTCCTTGCCTTGCCGCACCCAGATCAGCGCGTTCATGGTTTCCGGCAGTTCGGTGGCCACCGGACTGAGCAGCAGCGCCACCAGATGCGGCGGCCAGTCCAGCGCCGTCCCGATCGCTTCGAGCTGGGCGACGAAGGTGCGGGACGCGAAACCGATGACGACCAGGGCCAGCGCGACTTGCAGTCCGGCCCATCCGAGCGAAGGGTGGGCGTCCGAAGGACGGAGCTTGAGGGGCTCGAGCGCTTCTTCGTCGGGGGCGGTGTCGGCGTCGTGAATCTCGCGCCAGACATAGACCCCATAGGCCGCCAGGAACAGCACGCCCAGCCACGGTTTGATCGCGAACGCGACCAGGCCGAGCGCCACCTTCACCACGAAGACCGCGAGAAAGGCGGCCTGGTCCCGGCTCATGCGGGCGTGATCGACGCGCAGCCGGCACGAATCGCGACCGAGGCGTTTCCGGTTGAAGACCAGCGCCAGGCCCGTGACGGCATACGCCAATGTCGCCAGCACCAGCGGGCCGCCCATCGCGGCCCCGACGCCGATGTCCTTCTCTGCCGGCGTGTTGCCGAACACCACGGCGACGAAAGTCACGGCGCTCTCGGGGAGCGCGGTGCCGAAGGCCGCGAGCACCGACCCGACCGCCGTGGCGCCCAGATTCAAACGGCGGCCGAACCATTCGATGCCGTTGACGAAGAACTCGCAGGCGACGTAGATCGCAGCCGCGGACAGGAAGAACAGGATCAGCGTGAGAAGCACGGGGGCCGTTTGCCGGACGAGCAGGAATCCGATGGCACGACAATGCGGCTCGCCCGGCTGGCAAAGCGCATTGCGGCCAAAGGTCTCGCCTGGCTCACGCTGCTCGCGCAGCGGCTGACCACGCCACGAGGCACGCGGCTGAAGCACGCGCCTCGAGTCTGTTGACGTGGACTCCCCGGCGAAAACGCCAGGGATGGCTACTCCCCAATGACGACACGGGGAGTGTATCCAATCCCGTGATGCAGGGCTGCCGGGGGCTCGGCGCGGCGGCCGCGCGCGGCCGCCTGCGCGGCCGGGCACGCGGGTGCGCGGCTTACTGCGTCGCCAGTTCGCGCTCGTGCATCCACGCCGCCTGCTTCGGCGCCTTCTTGGTGCGGTTCCACTCTTCGAGCATTTCCCACTTGACCGCGTCGAGCTTGCGCTGCATCTCGGGCGTCGCGGTGTCGGCGACCAGTTCGAGCCGGTGGCCGTTCGGGTCGAAGAAATAGATCGACTTGAAGATCGTGTGCTCGATCGGCCCCAGCACCTCGACCCCGTTCGCCTCGAGCTGCGCCTTCGCTTCCTCGAGGTGCGCGACGCTCTCGACCTTCATCGACAGGTGCTGCACCCAGGGCGGGGTGTTCGGGTCGCGGCCCATCTTCGGCGAGTTCGGGATCTCGAAGAACGCCAGGATGTTGCCGCCGCCGGCGTCGAGAAACAGGTGCATGTACGGGTCGGGCGCCTTGGTCGACGGCACCTTGTCCTCGGCGATCGCGAGGATGAAGTCCATGTCCAGGTTCTTCTTGTACCACTCGACGGTTTCCTTGGCGTCGTTGCAGCGGTAGGCGACGTGGTGCATTCTCTGAATCTTCATGAGGGTCTCCGAAACGGTGGGAACGGGTGGATGAAAATTAATAACGAACGTTACTAATCTGACTGTAGTGCACGATCAGCCGGATGTCAAATTGATTTACTTTAATCGGATCGTCGGGACAGCATCCGTTGCGTTCTATAAATTCACGAATGTTACTATCTGATCATGGACCTGGAGCAGTTCTTTCCATACCGCGTATCGCGCCTGGCCGAGGCC
>JAFECV010000557.1 GCA_018241985.1 Pseudomonadota bacterium
AGGTTGCGCGAAGCGATCTCGAAGCGCTCCTTCTTGGAAACGCCGCGCAGCCTCAGCCCGAATTCGGTGTTGTCGATCACGCTGAGCCAGGGCAGCAGCGCGTGCTTCTGGAACACGACGCCGCGGTCCGACCCGGGGCCGGTCACCTTTCTGCCGCCGAGCAGGATTTCGCCGCGCGTCGGCGAAAGAAATCCGGCCAGCATGTTGAGCAGCGTCGTCTTGCCGCAGCCCGACGCGCCGAGCGCGACGACGAAGTCGCCGCCGTTCACGGTCAGGTTGATGTTGTCGAGCGCCTGCACCTGCTCGCCCGGCTGCCGCCCCGGAAAGATCACGCTGACGTCCTTCACCTGCAAGGCTTCCTTTTGCGCTGTCATGGGCACTCCTGTTCGGGTCGATGAGCGGCAAGGCAGAGGGGCACGCCGAGGCCGGTGCTGCGCCGGCCCTCGGCGTGCCACCGGGTTCGCTGCTACTTCGCGGCCGCTTCCGCGTACTTCGCCGTCACGAACTTGCCGTAATCGGGCAGCACGCTGTCGATCTGGCGTTGCGACTTGAGGAACTCCGCGCTCTGCGTGAGCGCGCGCACCGCCTTGCTGTTCTTGCCGCCGCCGAGCCAGGTCGCGGACGCCTGCTCCTGCGCGGTCGGGTAGCTCAGCATCGTCAGCGCCTCGGCATCGTCGGCCGGCTCGCCGCCGACCAGCTTGGCCATCGCCTTCACCTGGGGCGAATCGGCGGTCCACTTCGCCTTGTCCGCGTTGTAGTCGGCGTAGTACTTGGCCAGCACCTTGGTGAAGCCCGCCATGAACTCGGGGTTCTTCGCGGCCCACTCCCGGTTCACGATCAGTCCGTCGAAGGTGGGCACGCTCTTTTCGCCGACCTCTTCGGACGTGATGATCGTCTTGCCGGTCTTCAGGATCGTGGTGAGCGCCGGCGGCCAGACGTACGCGGCATCAATGTCGCCGCGCGTCCAGGCCGCGACGATTTCCGGCGGCTTCATGTTCAGGATCTGCACCTTGGACGGCGGGATGCGCCAGATCTTCTCGAGCGCGATCAGCAGGTGGAAGTGCGAGGTGGAGACGAACGGCACCGCCACCTTCTTGCCGACCAGGTCCTGCGGCGTCTTGATGCCCGAGCCGTTGCGCGCGACGAGCTGCTCGGACTTGCCGATGTTGTCGAGAACCCAGAACAGCTCGACGTCGACGCCGTGGCTCGCCGCGGCCGCGATGCCCGTCGATCCGAGCACGCCGATCGGCACGTTGCCCGACGCGAACGCCGCCGTGATGTCGCCGGCCGACGTGAACTGGCGCCAGTCGATCTTGTAGCCGGTCGCCTTGTCGAAGGCGCCGTCCGCGATCGCGACCGGGAACGGGCCGACGATGGTCTGGTAGCCGGCGGTGACGCCCTTGCCCTGCGCTCTTGCGCTCGATGCCCCCAGCATCGAAGCGCCCACCACCGAGCCGGCAACGAGATTGGCCGCCGCCAGATTGAACTTGCGGCGGGAAAGGTTGGAATTCATGTTGAACCTCGCATTGAAGAACGTGGATCGGCACCGGTGATTTGCCCAGCCGGCGCGCTGGACGGGATGAACGCCACCCCGCCCGGGTTCAAGGTGACGCCAAAGTGACTTTAGTCGGCCCCGCGCGGAGAGGGAAGTGCCAAACCGGCCTCGCCAGTGGAGCCAGCGGCATCGGGCTTACCCTGATGCCGCGCCGATCAGGCCGGGGCGCCCTGCGTCATCTCGTGCGCGGCGAGCGCCAGCGCGCGGATGCCGTCCGGAATCCGGTCGGCGGCGATCGAAGACAGGCGCATCCGGAAATAGGGGCACGGGTCGGGCGGATCGGCGAAGAACACCCCGCCGGCCTCGATCAACACGCCGTGGCCGCGCGCGACCAGCGCGAGTTCGCCCGCATCGATCCAGTCCGGCGCCCGCACCCAGATCGAGGCG
>JAFECV010000558.1 GCA_018241985.1 Pseudomonadota bacterium
CCGGCCAAGCCGGCTCCGCGGGTGCCCGCGAACGGCCTGCTCCGCGGCCACTCGAACCCGTTTCGTGCGTCGCGAGTCGCGCAACGCACGGTGGAGCAACTGAAATGACTGACTACGCAAAACTGGACGCCTGGATCGACGCTCATTTCGACGAGCAGGTGCGCTTCCTGCAGGAGCTGGTGCGCGTGCCGACCGACACGCCGCCGGGCAACAACGCCCCGCATGCCGAACGCACCGCCGAGCTGCTGCACGAGTTCGGCTTCGAGGCCGAGAAATTTCCGGTGCCGACGCAGGAGGTGCACGACTACGGGCTCGAGTCGATCACCAACCTGATCGTGCGTCGCCGCTACGGCGACGGCGGCCGCACCGTCGCGCTGAACGCGCACGGCGACGTGGTGCCGCCCGGCGAAGGCTGGACCCACGACCCGTACGGCGGCGAGGTGGTCGACGGCAAGCTGTACGGCCGCGCGTCGGCGGTCAGCAAGTGCGACTTCTCGACCTTCACGTTCGCGGTCCGCGCGCTGGAGGCGGTCGCGAAGCCGGCCCAGGGCAGCATCGAACTGCACTTCACCTACGACGAAGAGTTCGGCGGCCTGCTGGGCCCGGGCTGGCTGCTGAAGAACAAGTACACCCGGCCCGACCTGATGATCGCCGCCGGCTTCAGCTACGAAGTAGTGACCGCGCACAACGGCTGCCTGCAGATGGAGGTGACCGTGCACGGCAAGATGGCCCACGCCGCGGTGCCCGCCACCGGCGTCGACGCGCTGCAGGGCGCGGTGCAGATCCTCAATGCGCTGTACCAGCAGAACACGCTGTACAAGGGCGTGAAGTCGAATGTGGCCGGCATCGACCACCCTTACCTGAACGTCGGCTGGATCGAAGGCGGCACCAACACCAACGTCATCCCGGGCAAGGTGGTGTTCAAGCTGGACCGGCGCATGATCCCCGAGGAAGACCCGGCCGAAGTCGAGCAGTCGATCCGCGACGTGATCACCCGGGCGGCCGCCGAGTTCAAGGCGCCGGCCGGCGGCATCGGCGTCGAAATCCGCCGCATCCTGCTGGCCCATTCGATGAAACCGCTGCCCGGCAACCAGCCGCTGGTCGACGCGATCCAGAAACACGGCGCCGAGGTGTTCGACCAGGCCATTCCGGCGATGGGCACGCCGCTGTACACCGACGTGCGACTGTACGGCGAGGCCGGCATCCCGGGCGTGATCTACGGCGCCGGCCCGCGCACGGTGCTCGAGTCGCATGCGAAACGCGCCGACGAACGCATCGACCTGCAGGACCTGCGCCGCGCGACCAAGGTGATCGCGCGCAGCCTGAGCGACCTGCTGGCCTGACGCAGCGCCGGCCGCTGCTCGGCACAGCGACCGAGTGCTCACGCTCTCCGCGGCAAGCGGCCAGCCACGCTTTAGCGTCAGCGCGTGGGCAGCATCTCAAACCCGCTTGGTGCCGGGTCCGGCAGCGGTGCCGGCTCGACCTCGACGCCGGTGACCCGCGCGCCGGCAACCCCACCCTGCAGCCACGCGCACATCCGGTCGAGCAACTCGGGCGCGCCCAGCAGCAGCGCCTCCACCGATCCGTCGCTGCGGTTGCGCACCCAGCCGACGATGCCGAGCCCGCGCGCATGACGCATGCACGCGGCGCGAAACCCCACGCCCTGGACCAGGCCGCGCACCCGGATCAGGCGGGCGACGCGTGCCTGTGCATTGCTGTTCGAATCCATCGCCGAATTGTCCGCCGGCCGCTGACCGAGCGCGGTCGGAGCGCGATCGGATCGCGAGGCGCGCACCGATACCTGCCGAAACCCGTCAAAGCAATTTTGACTTTTTGGTAGTCAATGACCAGGGAAATCCCTTGGTGGCATCAATCAGTCGTCGCATACATTTCTTGTATCCAAGATATGGATGCAACGGTAGAGGACCAATCGA
>JAFECV010000559.1 GCA_018241985.1 Pseudomonadota bacterium
ACGCCCGGCGCCTTGAACCCGTCGGCGGCGACGCTCGCAAAGCCGCGCGATTCAAGCAGCGCGCGCACCTTCGCGCCGAGCTCGATCTGTTCGGCGCGCACCTTCTCGAAGCCGTACGCGCGGGTCTCCTGCATCACATCGCGGAGCTGAACGAGCGCGTCGGTCGGCATCGTCGTGTGGTACGCGTGCTGGCCCTTCTCGTAGCCCTCGGCGATCTGCATCCATTTCTTCAGGTCGCACGAGAAGCTGGAGCTGGTCGTGCCTTCGATCGCGGCGCGCGCGCGCTCGCCGAGCATCACCATCGCGCAGCAGGGCGAGCCGCTCCAGCCCTTCTGCGGCGCCGAGATCAGCACGTCGACGCCGGTCTTGCGCATGTCGACCCACATCGCGCCCGACGCGACGCAGTCGAGCACGAACAGCGCGCCGACCTCGTGCGCCGCATCGGCCACCGCGCGCAGGTAGTCGTCCGGCAGGATGATGCCGCTGGCGGTCTCGACATGCGGGGCGAACACGACCGCGGGGCGCTCGGCGCGCAGCACCTGCACCACCTCTTCGATCGGCGCCGGCCGCCACGGCGCCTGCGCGCCGTCGCCCACCTTGCGCGCCTTGCACACCAGCGCGGTCGCGCCGATGCGGCCGGCCTCGAAGATCTGCGTCCAGCGGTAGCTGAAATAGCCGTTGCGCAGGATCAGCACTTTCTTGTCGTTCGCGAACTGGCGCGCCACCGATTCCATGCCGAAGGTGCCGCTGCCGGGCACCAGTACCGCCGTTTCGGCGCCGTACACCTCGCGCAGCGTCGACAGGATGTCCCGCATCACGCCGGCGAAGCGCTTCGACATGTGGTTGAGCGCACGGTCGGTATAGACCACCGAGAATTCGAGCAGGCCGTCGGGATCGACGTCGGGCAGCAGTCCGGGCATGGTGTTGTTCCTTCACGAGAGATCGCCGGCCTGTGCCTGCCGGCAGCGGGCCAGCTTAGCACGCACGACGGTCCGGCGTTACCGTGGCTTACATTAGCGGCCATGGAATTCTCCGTGCTCGCGCTGGCTTTCGGCAAGAGCCTGCTGCTCGCGATCGCCGCGGTGCTGCCGATCCTCAACCCGCCCGCGTCGGCGCCGGTGTTCGTCAGCCTGACGCACGAACTCGACGGCAAGACGCACAAGGCGCTGGCCCGGCGCATCGGCAAGAACGTCGCGCTGATGCTGGCCGCCGCGATGCTGATCGGCACCTACGTGCTGGACTTCTTCGGCGTCTCGCTGCCGATCGTGCGCGTGGCCGGCGGGCTGATCGTCGCCTTCACGGCCTGGGGCATCCTGTACGGCCCGCAGACCGCCACCGACGAGCGGACGCAGATGGCGCAGTCGCTCAGCGCGGACAACGTGCGCATCCAGGCGTTCTACCCGATGACCTTTCCGCTCACCTGCGGACCGGGCTCGATCGCGGCCGCGATCACCGTCGGCGCCAGCCTGCACAGCCACGCGTGGGCGCTGTCGGCGTCGAACTTCGCCGGCGGCCTGGTCGGCATGGCGCTGGTCGGCTTCACGGTGCTGCTGACCTACCGCTATGCGGACCGGCTGCTGCGCCCGCTCGGCGAAGTCGGGCTGGTGGTGTTCCTGCGCCTGTCGGCCTTCATCCTGCTGTGCGTCGGCGTGCAGATCTTCTGGGATGGGGCGGCCGAGCTGCTGCACGGGCTCAATGCAGGCTAGCGCCGACTTGCGAACAATCAAAGTGATGCATCTTGCGCCGGCTGACCGGGCTTTTGCATCAGCTGCGTCGTCCAGTGCGCGCCGTTCTCGTGCTGCACCTTGAGCAGATCGTAGGTCTTGAGCATGTCGAGCAGGCCAGAATGGCCGTATTTCTTCGGTGAAGACGACGGGTCCGTGCGCTTGAGATAAGAACCCAAGCCGCCCACGCTGACCTTGCCTTCAGGCGTG
>JAFECV010000055.1 GCA_018241985.1 Pseudomonadota bacterium
GACGAACCCGCCTCTGTACAACCTCTCGCCGCTGGTGCAGGTGATGCTCGCGGGCGTGCTCGCCGCGCTCGGGCCGCTGGTCTGGTTGTGGCTGCGCCACCGCAGGGCCGGTGCGGCACAGTGGCTGGGTGCGCTGGCGCTGCTCACACTGTTTCTCTGCTTCGATCTGGTGCTGTTCGGTGCGTTCACGCGGCTGACCGATTCCGGTCTCGGCTGCCCCGACTGGCCCGGTTGCTACGGCAACGCGAGCCCGGTCGGCGCTTCCGGTGCGATCACCGCGGCGCAGACCGCGATGCCGACCGGCCCGGTCACACACGGCAAGGCCTGGGTTGAGATGATCCACCGTTATCTGGCGACCGGCGTCGGCGTGTTGATCCTGACGCTCACGATCGTCGCCTGGGTGCAGTGGCGCCGTGCGGCGCGCCGGCCCGACGCGGCGGCTTCCGCGGTCCACCCCTGGTGGCCGACGCTGACGCTGGCCTGGGTCTGCCTGCAGGGGGCGTTCGGTGCGCTGACGGTGACGATGCGGCTGTTCCCGGCGATCGTGACGCTGCATCTGCTGGGCGGCATGGTACTGCTGGCGCTGCTTTGCGCGCAGGCGGTGCGCGCGAACCGCGCGACCCTCGGACGGACGGCGGCACCGCTGCCGGGTGCGGCGCGCGGCCTGCTCGTCGTGACGTTCGTGCTGGTCGCCTGCCAGATCGCGCTGGGCGGCTGGGTCAGCACGAACTACGCGGTGCTGGCGTGCCGCGAGTTTCCGATGTGCCAGGGCAGCTGGTGGCCGACGATGGACTTCCACCAGGGCTTCACGCTATGGCGACCGCTGGGCATGACGCCGGCGGGCCACCCGATCGAATTCTCGGCGCTGACGGCGATCCACTACGTGCACCGCCTGTTCGCCTACCTCGTGCTCGCGGTGCTGGGCTGGCTCGCGTGGCGGCTGCGGCGCACAGGGTTGCGCCGGCAGGCGCGCTGGATCGCCGCGCTCGCGCTCTGGCAGTTCGGCTCCGGCCTGAGCAACGTGGTGCTGGGCTGGCCGCTGCCGGCGGCAGTGGCGCATACCGGCGGCGCGGCAGCGCTGGTCGTCGTGCTGACCTGGTCCGTCGTCGCCAGCCGGCGCGAGCAGCCGGCGCGGGAAGCGGCGCGTGCCGATGCCGGCGCGGCGCCATTGTCCGTCATGAGTCCGCGGAGGTCTGCATGAACACTTTGGCCGGCGCGGCCCCGATGTCGCATATCAGGCAGTACTACGCGCTGACCAAGCCGCGCGTGATCCAGCTGATCGTGTTCTGCGCGCTGATCGGCATGCTGCTCGCGGTGCCCGGGCTGCCGACGCTCGCGCAGGTGCAGCGTGCATTGCTGGCCAGCGTGGGTATTTGGCTCGTGGCCGCGGCCGCCGCCGCGTTCAACTGCCTGGTCGAGCACAATATCGACGCCCGCATGAAGCGCACTGCGTGGCGCCCGACCGCGAAGGGCGAGCTCAGCGATGCGCAGGCGCTGACGTTCTCCGCGGCGCTGTGCGCCCTCGGTTCCTGGCTGCTGTATGCCTGGGTCAATCCGCTGACGATGTGGCTGACGTTCGCGACCTTCATCGGTTACGCCGTGATCTACACCGTGGTGCTCAAGCCGCTGACGCCGCAGAACATCGTGATCGGCGGCGCCTCCGGCGCGATGCCGCCGGTGCTGGGGTGGGCCGCGATGCGCGGCGACGTCGGTCCCGAAGCGCTGCTACTGTTTCTGATTATCTTCCTGTGGACGCCGCCGCATTTCTGGGCGCTGGCGCTGTACCGGGTCGAGGACTACCGCAAGTCGGGGCTGCCGATGCTGCCGGTCACGCACGGCAACGCGTTCACGCGGCTGCAGGTGTTCCTGTACACGCTGATCCTGTTCGCCGGCTGCCTGATGCCGTTCCTGATGGGCATGAGTTCGTGGCTGTACCTGGCGGCGGCAGTGGGGCTGTGCGGCGCGTTCTGCGTCTATGGCTTTCGCCTGTGGCGCAACTACTCCGACGCGCTGGCCCGGCGCACATTCCGCTTCTCGCTGATCCACCTGAGCGGCTTGTTCGCGGCGCTGTTGCTCGATCATTACCTGCTGATGCCCCGATGAACAAGCGCGACGCGCTCCGATGGATTTCAACCGGCCTGGGCGGAGCAGTCCTGGTGCCGCTGCTCGCGGCCTGCTCGAAAGAAAAGCTCCAGTTCAAGAATATCGACATCACCGGCGCCGACTTCGGGCGCGACTTCCACCTGACGGACCAGAACGGCAAGGAGCGCAGCCTGGAGGACTTCCGCGGCAAGGCGGTCGTCGTGTTCTTCGGCTACACCATGTGCCCGGATGTGTGCCCGACCACGCTGGCCGAACTGGCCCAGGTGAAGAAGCTGCTCGGCAGCGACGGCGAGCGGCTGCAGGTGCTGTTCATCACGGTCGACCCCGAGCGCGATACGCCGCAGCTGCTCAAGGCCTACATGGCGAACTTCGACCCGAGCTTTCTCGCGCTGCGCTGCTCGCCGGAGCAACTCGTAACGCTGGCGCGCAACTTCAAGATCTTCTACAAGAAGGTCGACGGCAAGACGCCCGACAGCTACACCATGGACCATTCGGCCGGCTGCTACGTGTACGACCCGCAGGGCCGGCTGCGGCTGTACGTTCGTTACGGCGTCGATCCGCAGGCGATCGCGTCGGACCTGCGGCTGCTGCTCGAGGCCTGAGCGCGATTGCCTAGAATGAGGGCAACGCGAGGGCCCGTACGATGCAGATTCACAAGGAAGTCGACGCCCGCGGGCTCAATTGCCCGCTGCCGATCTTGAAGGCCAAGAAGGCGCTGGCCGACATGGCGAGCGGCGAGCTGCTGAAGGTGGTGGCGACCGACGCCGGGTCGGTGCGCGACTTCCAGGCGTTCTCCAAGCAGACCGGCAACGAACTGGTCGAGCAGCAGACGATCGGCGCCGACTACATCCACGTGCTGCGCCGGCGCTGAAGTGAAACGCCCCCAGTCTTCGCGCACTTCGTGTCGCTTCGCCAACCCCCTCTGCGGGGAGCACACCCAGCGGACCAGCGTAGCTGGCTCCGCGGGTGTCCGCGCATGGCCTGCTCCGCGGCCTTCGGTGCCTTTGGGTTTCATGCGCTGCGGGTCGCGCAACGCGCGATGAAAAACTGATCAGAGTTCCAGGCTGCGGATGTAGCTGCGGAACCCCGCGCCCACCTCAGGGTGGGCCAGCGCGAGTTCCACCGTGGCCTGCAGGAAGCCATCCTTGCTGCCGCAGTCGTAGCGCTTGCCTTCGTACTGCAGCGCATACACCGCCTCGGACTGCATCAGCCGCGCAATGCCGTCGGTGAGCTGGATTTCTCCGCCGACACCGCGCGGCTGGTTGCGGATCTGCTCGAACACGCCCGGCGTCAGGATGTAGCGGCCGGCCACCGCCATGCGCGACGGCGCCGCTTCCACGCTCGGCTTCTCGACGATGTCCCGCACCTTGATCAGTCGCGCGTCGACCCGGTCGCCGGCGACGATGCCGTAGCGCCGTACCTGGTCCTGCGGCACTTCCTGCACGGCGAGCACCGAGGCGCGGCAGCGTTCGAACGCCTGCACCATCTGCGTCAGCACCGGCGCACCGCCGGGCGGGCCGACCATCAGGTCGTCGGCCAGCAGCACGGCGAACGGCTCGCCGCCGACCAGATGCTCGGCGCACAGCACCGCGTGGCCGAGCCCGAGCGAACGCGGCTGGCGCACGTACGACAGGTGCATGTCGTCGGGCTGCAGCGAGCGCACCAGGCTCAGCAACTGGTCCTTGCCGGCGGCCTCGAGTTCGGTCTCGAGTTCGTACGCGGTATCGAAATGGTCCTCGATCGCGCGCTTGTTGCGGCCGGTGACGAAGATCATGTGGCGTACGCCGGCGGCATAGGCTTCCTCGACCGCGTACTGGATCAGCGGTTTGTCGACCACCGGCATCATTTCCTTCGGCTGCGCCTTGGTCGCCGGAAGAAAACGCGTGCCGAGCCCGGCGACCGGGAACACGGCTTTGCGAATGGCAGCGGTTTTGTTCGTCGACATGGCGGTCCTCTCTGAAGTTCAGGCGGCGAGCGGCCGCAGCGCTTGGGCAGGCGGCCGGACGGCGATGCACCCTGCGGTGTGGTTGCACGTGCTTGCGTGCGGGGCGGGTTTACCCCATCTTACCCGCCGCAGAACCTGCAGGCACGTAGTCAGGCGAGGCGCGCGAGCTGCTCCTCGATCTTTTTCAGCGTTGCCGTGAAATCTGTCATGCGCTGGCGCTCCTGCGCGATCACTGCCGCCGGGGCCTTCGCGACGAAGGCCTGATTGCCGAGCTTGGCCTCGGCCTTTGCGATCTCGCCCGCCAGCCGCGCGACTTCCTTGCGCAGTCGCGCCGATTCGGCGGCCTTGTCGACCTCGACATGCAGCGCGAGCCGCATGGCGCCCTGCACCGCGACCGGCGCCTGCCGCGTGGCGTCGGCCCAGGCCGCGGCGTCGTCGAACACCCGCACCTCCGACAGCTTGGCCAGGGCCTTGAGCACCGGCGCCGCCGCGCCGGTGAACGCCGCGTCGCCGCTGGCGAGGAGCGGCACGCGGCGGTCCGGCGACAGGTTCATTTCGCCGCGCAGCCGGCGGCAGGCGCCGACCACGTCCTTGAGCTGCGCGATCCACGCATCGGCCGCGGCGTCGATGCGCTCGGGTTGCGCCCGCGGATACGGCGCGGTCGAGATGCCGTCGCTTGCCGTGGCCCGGCCCGCGATCGGCGCCACCTGCTGCCATAGCTCCGCGGTGATGAACGGCGTGACCGGATGCAGCAGCCGCAGCGTCGCCTCGAGCACGCGGATCAGCGTGCGCCGCGTCGCTCGTTGCTGCGCCGGGCTGCCCTGCTGCAACTGCACCTTGGCGATCTCGATGTACCAGTCGCAGTACTCGTCCCAGACGAACGCGTAGATCGCGTTCGCGACGTTGTCCAGCCGCAGGTCGGCGAAGCCCTGTTCGACCGCGGCCTCGGTCCGCTGCAGCTCGCCGACGATCCAGCGGTCGGCACTGAGAAGTGCAGCATGCCGTCCGGCCCGCAGTCGTGCGTGCATTCGCCCAGCCCGCGCTCGAATTCGTCCAGGCCCTGCAGCTGCATCAGCACGAAGCGGGTCGCGTTCCACAGCTTGTTGCAGAAGTTGCGGTAGCCCTCGCAGCGCTTCGCGTCGAAGTTGATGTTGCGCCCGAGCGTGGCGAGTGACGCGAAGGTGAAGCGCAGCGCGTCGGCGCCGAACGCCGGGATGCCGTCGGGAAACTCGACCTCGGTGTTGCGGCGCACCTGCGGCGCGGTCTCCGGCCGCCGCAGGCCGGTGGTGCGCTTGACCAGCAGCGCGTCCAGCGCGATGCCGTCGATCAGGTCGACCGGATCGAGCACGTTGCCCTCGGACTTGCTCATCTTCCTGCCGTGCGAATCGCGCACCAGGCCGTGGATGTAGACCTTGCGGAACGGCACGCGGCCGGTGAAATGGGTCGTCATCATGATCATGCGCGCGACCCAGAAGAAGATGATGTCGTAGCCGGTGACGAGCACGCTGGACGGCAGGTACAGCTCGTAGTCGCCGAGCGCAGTCGGGGCGGCTTCGGCCTGCGGCCAGCCCATCGTCGAGAACGGCAGCAGCGCCGACGAGTACCAGGTGTCGAGCACGTCCTCGTCGCGCGTCAGCGGCCCGGAATATCCGGTTTTTAGTGCTGAAGCCCTTGCCTCGTCCTCACTTCGTGCTACAAAAATCGAAGCATCTTCGCCGTACCACGCGGGAATGCGGTGCCCCCACCAGAGCTGGCGGCTGATGCACCAGTCCTGGATGTTGTTCATCCACTGGTTGTAGGTGTTGACCCAGTTCTCTGGAACGAACTGCACCGCGCCCGACTGCACCGCATCGATCGCCTTCTGCGCGATGCTCTTGGCCGCAGGGTCGTGCTCGCTTACTTTGGTCATGGCGACGAACCACTGGTCCGTCAGCATCGGCTCGACGATCTGGCCGGTGCGCGTGCAGCGCGGCACTGTCAATCTGTGCTTCTTCGTCTCGATCAGCAGGCCCTCCGCCTCGAGGTCGGCGACGATGGTTTTGCGTGCAACGAAGCGGTCCAGCCCGCGGTAGCGCTCGGGCGCGTTGTCGTTGATCGTGGCATCGAGCGCCAGCACGGAAATCATCGGCAGTCCGTGGCGCTGGCCGACCGCGTAGTCGTTCGCGTCGTGCGCCGGCGTCACCTTCACGACGCCGGTGCCGAATTCGCGGTCCACGTAGTCGTCCGCGATCACCGGAATGCTGCGCCCGCACAGCGGCAGCGTCACCTGCCTGCCGATCAGGTGGCGGTAGCGTTCGTCCTCAGGGTGCACCATCACCGCGACGTCGCCGAGCATGGTTTCGGGCCGGGTGGTGGCGACCGTCAGGCCCGCCAGTCCGTCGATCGGACCGTCTGCAAATGGATAGAGGATGTGCCACAGGAAGCCGTCTTCCTCCTCGCTCTCGACCTCGAGGTCGCTGACCGCGGTCTTGAGCTGCGGGTCCCAGTTCACCAGCCGCTTGCCGCGGTAGATCAGGCCCTGCTGGTACAGGCGCACGAAGGTCTCGGTCACGATCTCGGACAGGTGCTCGTCCATCGTGAAGTACTCGCGGCTCCAGTCGACGCTGTCGCCCAGGCGGCGCATCTGCGTCGTGATCGTGTCGCCGCTCTGCCGCTTCCATTGCCAGACGCGCTCGGTGAACTTCTCGCGGCCGAGCGCGTGGCGGCTGGTGCCTTGCTCCTGCAGCTGGCGCTCGACCACGATCTGGGTCGCGATGCCGGCGTGGTCGGTTCCCGGCACCCAGACCGTGTTGAAGCCGCGCATCCGGTGGTAGCGCGTCAGGCTGTCCATGATGGTCTGGTTGAACGCGTGGCCCATGTGCAGCGTGCCGGTCACGTTCGGCGGCGGCAGCTGGATCGAAAAATCCAGGCCGCCCGCGTGCGCCTCGGCGCTGGGGCTGCCGGTGCCGCGATAGCCCGCGCGCGCATCGCCGAGCCGCTCCCACACCGCGCGCCAGCGCGCCTCGATCGCGGCGGGCTCGAACGATTTCGGGAGGCTGTCGGGCGTGGAGGGTTTCGGCGTGTCGGTCATGTGGTGCCCATGCGAAACGAAAAACGGCACCCGTGGGGATGCCGCTCTGAGCCGGTGGCGGGATCGGTCGATTTTACTTGGGCAGTGTCCTGGCCGCCGATCGCCTCGCAGATGCGCGAGCGGGTGCAGCTGTTCGCGACCGCCATGCGGCCGGTGTTGGATCGCCGGGAACGCAACGAAAAGCATCAAGCGCCCAGTGATCATAGATACACTCAATGGCCGGCATTGATGCAGGCAATTGGACGGGCTCCGGCATCGTGGGTAGGCTTGAAGCCGTCCTTGATCCGAACCGTTCAAGGCACGGAGTCAACCGTTCACTCAATCTGATCAGGAGTCACACATGGCCGCACTCAAGGGCTCGAAGACCGAGCAATGCCTGAAGGACGCCTTCGCGGGCGAATCGCAGGCGAACCGCCGCTATCTCTATTTCGCGAACAAGGCCGACGTGGAAGGCCAGAACGATGTCGCCGCGCTGTTCCGCTCGACGGCCGAAGGCGAAACCGGCCACGCGCACGGACACCTCGAATTCCTCGAGCATGGTTCCGGCGACCCGGCCACCGGGCTGCCGATCGGCTCGACCCGCGACAACCTGAAGTCGGCCGTCGCCGGCGAAACCCACGAGTACACCGACATGTACCCGGGCATGGCCAAGACCGCGCGCAGCGAGGGCTTCGACGAGATCGCCGACTGGTTCGAAACCCTGGCCAAGGCCGAGCGCTCGCACGCGAACCGCTACACCAAGGCGCTGACCGAACTCGCCGACTGAAAAGGCGGAGCCTTCCGTGCTGGGCGCTGCGCCGCAGTGGGGCGCAGTGCCCAGTGCAGAGCACTTCGTGCGATTCCAAAACAACAGGGAGCGAAATTTTCGATGGCCACCGAAGGCAACCTGCAGGCGCCGACACGCCACCCGATCGCGTGGAAGAGCCCCGAATTCCACGACGAGGCGGCAGCGCAGAAGGAGATGGAGCGGATCTTCGAGATCTGCCACGGCTGCCGGCGCTGCGTGAGCCTGTGCGGCGCGTTCCCGACGCTGTTCGACCTGATCGACGAAGGCAAGACCGGCGAGATCGACGGGGTCGACAGGAGCGACTACGGGAAGGTGGTCGACCAGTGCTACCTGTGCGACCTGTGCTACATGACCAAGTGCCCGTACGTGCCGCCGCACCCGTGGAACGTCGATTTCCCGCACACGATGCTGCGCGCGAAGGCGATCAAGTTCAAGAACGGCGAGGTCGGCTTCGGCGCGAAGTTCCTCGCCTCGACCGACGTGCACGGCAAGTTCGCCGGGATTCCGGTCGTGGTGCAGGTGGCGAACGCGCTGAACCGCACGGCGGCTGCGCGCGGCGTGATGGAAAAGACGCTGGGCGTCGATCGCCACGCGTGGCTGCCGGATCTGGCGAAGCGCAAGTTCCGCTCGCAGGCGCAGGCAGCGAGCGAGCACCCGGTGCGCGACGGCGCGAAGACGCCGGGCAAGGTCGCGATCTACGCGACCTGCTACGTCAACTACAACGAACCCGGCATCGGCCAGGACCTGCTGAAGATCCTGGACCACAACGAGATCCCGTACGTGATCGTCGAGAAGGAGCGCTGCTGCGGCATGCCCAAGCTGGAACTCGGCGATCTGGACGGCGTCGACGCGCACAAGCGCGCGAACATCCCGGTGCTGGCGCGCTACGCGAGCGAAGGCTACGCGATCCTCGCCGCGGTGCCGAGTTGCGCGCTGATGTTCAAGCAGGAACTGCCGCTGATGTACCCGGACGAGCCCGAGGTGCAGTTGGTGAAGGAACACATGTGGGATCCGTTCGAGTACCTGATGGCGCGCAAGCGCGACGGGCTGCTGAAGACCGAGTTCCCGCGGCCGCTGGGCAAGGTCAGCTACCAGATTCCGTGCCACGGCCGGGTGCAGAACATCGGCAAGAAAACAGAAGAGATGCTGAAGATGGTGCCGGGCACCAGCGTGCAGACGCACGAGCGCTGCTCGGGTCACGCTGGCACCTACGGCGTCAAAAAAGGCACGCACGAGGTGGCGATGAAGATCGGCAAGCCGCTGTTCAAGGCGATGGCGAACCACAGGGACGGCGGCGCGCCCGACGTGATCAGCAGCGACTGCCCGCTCGGCGGCCACCATATCGCGCAGGGGTTCGAGGTGAACGCGCTCGGCTCGCCGCAACTCGCGCACCCGCTGACGCTGATC
>JAFECV010000560.1 GCA_018241985.1 Pseudomonadota bacterium
TTCGCGTCGATCACCCGATCGCCGCCTGCATGGAACTCGGCCAGGCACTGACCGAGCGATACGGGCTGCGCTACTGCGAAGTGGTGCCGCCCGCCGGGCCTGATGGGGGGCTCGCGAGCGTGGCCGTCGCCGGCGCGCGCTATCTGGAACGCTGGTTCACGCAAAAGGCGCCGCAGGTGCTGGCGGTCTCCACCGGGCGGACGCTGCGCGCGATCGCTGCCGAGCTGTCGCCGATGCAGGCGCCGCAGCACAAGCTGTTCTCGCTGTGCGGCATCATCGCCGCCAATGGCCGAGCGATCGCCACCGAGCCGGTGATGCGCATGGCCGAGCGCATCGGCGCCCAGTGCTACCCGATGCCGCTGCCGGTGGTGGTGAGCAGCGTCGCCGAGCGCGAGGTGCTGCAATCGCAACGCGCCTTTCAGACATTGCGCGACATGCTGGACGAGTCGCGTTGCGTCATGGTCGGCATCGGCCATGTCGGCTGGCAGGCGCCGCTGCACGCCTCCGGCTGCATCAGCGACAGCGAGCTGACCGAGCTGATCGAAGCCGGGGCGGTCGGCGAGATCGCCGGGCGGGCGTTCGATGCCGAGGGCCGGCTGATCGAGGGGCCGGTCGCCGACCGCGTCACCGGGCTCCGGCTCACGCCGAGCAACCTGCGCGTGACGGTGGGCGTGGGGGCGGGGCCGGCGAAAGTGGCGGCACTGCGCGGCGCGATGCGGGGCGGGCTGATCAACGCCGTGATCACCGACGAACCGACCGCCGCGGCCATTCTCGGCGCGCCGCGAAGCGACTTGACAATCCCCGAACGTTTCTGATCATCTGCCCGAAGGCTGGGCACAAGCCCAGGCCCCAGCGGCTGGAGAGGAAACGCAACAATGGCTCTGAGGCACCTGTTTGCCGGTGCGGCGATGCTTGTCGCGAGCACCGGCTTGGCGTCGGCGGCGACCATCACCATCGCGACCGTGAACAACGGCGACATGATCAAGATGCAGAAGCTTGCTCCGCAGTGGGAGAAAGCGACCGGCAACAAGATCAACTGGGTGGTGCTGGAGGAGAACGTGCTGCGCCAGCGCGTCACCACCGACATCGCGACCAAGGGCGGCCAGTTCGACATCCTGACCATCGGCAGCTACGAAACGCCGATCTGGGGCAAGCAGGGCTGGCTGGTGCCGCTCGATTTCCCCGCCTCCTACGACATCAAGGACGTGTTCCCGGGCGTGCGCGACGCGCTTTCGGCCAACGGCAAGCTGTACGCGGCACCTTTCTATGCGGAAAGCTCGTTCACGCTGTACCGCAAGGACCTGTTCGACAAGGCCGGGCTGACCATGCCGGCCAAGCCGACCTATGACGAAATCGCCAAGTTTGCCGACAAGCTCACGGACAAGTCCAAGGGGCAGTACGGCGTGTGCCTGCGCGGCAAGGCCGGGTGGGGCGAGAACATGGCGCTCGTCGATACGCTGGTGAACGGCTTCGGCGGCCAGTGGTTCAACATGAAATGGGACGCCGAGATCGACACGCCGGCTTGGCATAACGCGCTCAACTGGTACGTGGACCTGATGCACCGCGACGGCCCGCCCGGCGCGACCAGCAACGGCTTCAACGAGAATCTCGCACTGTTCACCACCGGCCATTGCGCGATCTGGATCGATGCCACCAGCGCCGCCGGCCTCGTGTACGACAAGAACACGAGCCAGGTGTGGGACAAGACCGCGTTTACCGCGGCGCCGCACGGCGTTACCGCCAACGGCACCGGCTGGTTCTGGGCCTGGGCGATGGCCATCCCCACCACCTCCAAGCAGCAGGACGTGGCCAAGAGCTTCCTCGCGTGGTCGACCTCGAAGGAGTATATCGACCTGGTGGGCAAGACCTTCGGCTACACCGTACTGCCGCCCGGGACGCGCATCTCGACCTACGCCAACCCCGAGTACATCAAG
>JAFECV010000561.1 GCA_018241985.1 Pseudomonadota bacterium
ATCGGCCAGCACCTGCTCGGGGGTGCGAACCTCTCCGCAGGGCACGCCACGCCGTTCCTGCAGTTCGCGGATCACCTCGGCGCTGCTGTGCGCATGCATCCATTCGCGCAGGATCTCGTTGAACGAGCCTGAGTGCTTGTTGCGTGGCCCCAGGGCTGCAAAGCGTGGGTCCTGCGCCAGCTCGGGCCGGCCCATGGCCTCGGTGAGGTTCTTGAACCACTCCGTCTGGAAGGCGACCAGCGCGACGTAGCCGTCCTGCGTCTGGTACACGCCGAAAGGCGTGAGCCGCTCTAGGAAGTTGCCCGAGCGCCGGGGGTAGCCTTCGCTCAGGTAAATGTCGAAATGCTCCTCGGCCACCAGCGAGGCCAGGCAGTCGAGCATGGAGACCTGCACATGCTGGCCCACGCCGGTGCGGCCGCGGTGGATCAACGCCGAGAGGATGCCATTGACTGCGAACAGCGGCGTCACCAGATCCGCCAGCGGCAGGCCCAGACGGGTGGGCGGGCCATCGGCGAAGCCGGTCACGTCCATGATGCCCGACAGCGCCTGCACGATGATGTCCATGCCCTTGAGGTTGGGGTACGGGCTGGGCTCACCGAACGCCTTGACCGAGGCGTAAACGATCTTCGGATTGGCCTTGCGCACGCTCTCGTAGTCCACGCCCAGGCGCGCCGTGGCGCCCTCGCTGGCGTTCTCGATCAGCACGTCGCATTCCTGCGCCAGGCGCATGAACAGCGCCCTGCCCTGCTTGCACTTCAGGTCCAGCGTGATGCTCTTTTTGTTGCGCGCGCGATTGAGGATGGACAGGGACACATCATCCGCATGCCGCACGCCGAAATGGATGCCCTCCTGATTGACATAGGGCGGGTTGTTGCGCGCGATGTCGCCGCCGCCGGGCGATTCGACGCGGATCACCTCCGCGCCCAAGCCGCCGAGCAGCAGCGAGCCATACGGCCCCGCCAGCGCGACGGTGAGATCGAGGACGCGGATACCTTCCAGGGGTTTTGTCGCGGACATGCTTGTCTCCAGAGCTTGACTATCAAATCCATAGCTGCTCGCGCTTGACGGACAGGCGCTGCAGCTCTTTTATTCATCAATACGACTTGGGCAACCCCAGCTTGCGTTCGGCGATGTTCGACAGGATGAGCTGCGGCGTCACGGGCGCGATGTAACCGATCCAGGCCTCGCGCATGAAGCGCTCCACGTGGTACTCCTTGGCGTAGCCGAAGCCGCCGTGCGTCAGGATCGAGGTCTGGCAGGCGTTCATGCAAGCCTCGGACGCCAGCAGCTTGGCCGCGTTGGCTTCCGATCCACACGGCTGGCCCTTGTCGTACAGGCTGGCCGCCGCGAAGATCATGTGGTTGGCCGCCTCCAGCTCCGCCCAGATGCGCGCCAGCGGGTGCTGCACGCCCTGGTTCTTGCCGATGGGGCGGCCGAAGACTATGCGCTCCTTGGCGTATTGCGTGGCGAGCTTGAGCACGGCCCGGCCGATGCCCACCTGCTCCACCGCCACCAGCACGCGCTCCGCGTTCATGCCGTGGAAGATGTAGGACAGGCCCTTCCCCTCTTCGCCGATCAGCGAATCCTTGGACACTGGCAGGTTGTCGATGAACATCTCGTTGGTGTCCACCGCCGCGCGGCCGAGCTTGTCGATCTCGCGAATGTCCACATACTTGCGATCAAGCTTGGTGTAGAACAGGCTCAGGCCTTCGCTGTGCTTTTTGACCTCTTCGATTGGCGTGGTCCGCGCCAGGATCAGCATGTGGTCGGCCACCTGCGCGGTGGAGATGAAGACCTTCTTGCCCGAGATCAGGTAATCGCCGTTGAGTTGCTTCTTGGCCGTGACCTTGAGCTTGGTGGTATCCAGGCCCGTGTCCGGTTCGGTGACGGCGAAGCAGGCCTTGTGCTCGCCCCGGGCGAAGGGCGGCAGC
>JAFECV010000562.1 GCA_018241985.1 Pseudomonadota bacterium
GCAGGCCGTTCAAGCGACCGCCGCGGATCGGGCTTGGCCCGGCCGCTGGCGGTGCACCCTTCAAAGGGGTTGGCGAAGCGACACGAAGTGCGCGCAGCCTGGGGGTGCTTCATGCTAATGCTCCTCGGCCGGCGCGTGCGGCACCGCGCGTTCGCGCAGCACGGTGGCGGCCATGCCGCTCGCGAGGATCAGCGTCATGCCGCCCCAGCCGAGCGGCGCGATGCGGTCGCCGAACAGTGCCACGCTGTACATCGCGCCGAACACGATCCCCGAGTATTGCAGGTTGGCGACGACCAGCGTGGCGCCGTGGGCATACGCGCGCGTCATGCACAACTGGCCGAGCGACGCGAGCACGCCGACCGGGATCAGCCACAGCGCCGACGGCCAGAGCCAGGGCGACGCGCCGGTCACAAAGGTGGCGGCCGCGCCGGCCAGCACCGAGCCGACCGAGAAATAGAACACGACGCGGGTCTCGGGTTCGCCCAGCCGCGACAGCGCCATCACCTGCATGTAGGCGAACGCCGAGCTGATGCCCGACAGCAGGCCGATCAGGCCGGCGAACGCCTGGTGGTGGTCGAACGTGGGGCGCAGCATCAGCACCACGCCGACGAAGCCGACCATCACCGTCATGACCAGCGGCCCCTGGCGCTGCACCCGCCCGAGCAGCAGCGAGCCGCCGACCAGGAACGCGGCGATCCAGACGCTGCTCATGTAGTTCAGCGTGATCGCGGTCGCGAGCGGCAGCTTCGCCAGCGCATAGAACCACGCGCCGAGCGAGGCCACGCCGACCAGGCTGCGCCATGCGTGCATGCCGGGAAAGCGCGTCGCCAGCGTGATGCCCTGCGTGCGCGCCAGCGTTCCCATGAACACCATGCCGATCAGGCCGCGGTACAGGATCAATTCGCCGCTGTTGAAGTAGCTCGACGCGAACTTGACGCAGACCCCCATCGTCGAGAAGAAGAACGCAGCGAGCAGCATCCACAGCGCTTGCATAGAGCGCTCGCGTCAGAAGGGCTGCGGCACCGGCCGTGGAACGGTCACACCGGCGCCAGTGCCGGCGGCCGGGGAGGGCGTGCGGAGCCGATCGGACCGGCGGTCAGACCGGCGCGCCGGCATTTCGCATCGTCCGGCGGTACCACTCGTGGAAATGCTGCATGCCGTCTTCCATCGGGCTCTGGTAGGGGCCGGCCTCGTCGTCGCCGCGCAGCATCAGCGCCTTGCGGCCGGCGTCCATGCGCTCGCCGATCTCGTCGTCCTCGATCGCGGTTTCCATGTAGGCGGCGCGCTGCGCCTCGACGAACTCGCGCTCGAAGGCGGCGATCTCCTCCGGGTAGTAGAACTCGACCATGTTCAGCGTCTTGTCCACGCCCAGCGGATGCAGCGTGGAGACGGTGAGCACGTGCGGATACCACTCGACCATGATGTGAGGGTAGTACGTCAGCCAGATTGCGCCGCGCTCGGGGAGCTTCCCGCCCTGGTAGCGCAGCAGGACTTCGTGCCACAGCTTGTAGACATGAGATCCAGGCCGGCCGAAGGTGGGCGCGACACCCACCGTCTGCACCGAATAGTCGCGGCCGAACTGCCAGTCGAGGTCGTCGCAGGTGACGAAGTTGCCCAGGCCGGGGTGGAACGGGCCGACGTGGTAGTCCTCCAGGTAGACCTCGATGAAGGTTTTCCAGTTGTACTTGCACTCGTGCAGTTCGACGTGATCGAGTACGTAGCCCTCGAACGACAGTTCCCCGGCCACGCGCATGCCGGCCAGGTCGGCCGCGATGTCGCGCCCGTTGTCCTCGAACAGCAGACCGTTCCATTCGCGCAGCGGGTAATTGTTCAGGTCCAGGCAAGGGTCGTTCTTGAAGTGCGGCGCGCCCAGCAACTGGCCGCCGGGCGCATAGGTCCAGCGATGGATCGGGCACACGAT
>JAFECV010000563.1 GCA_018241985.1 Pseudomonadota bacterium
GGCCGCTGACGCTTCACAGCGCAGTGGCGGCAAATGCTATTTATTCGATAGCCACATACAAAGAACCCACCTTGGTTTGGTGCCGATATGACTGACAAGAACGGACTGTCCGCCGACGAATCCGGCCGCTGGCGCTGCGCCTGGTGCAACGCAACGGCGGCCTACCGCGACTACCACGACCGCGAGTGGGGCCGGCCAGTGACCGACGAACGGCGCCTGTTCGAGAAGCTGTGCCTGGAAGGCTTCCAGGCCGGTCTCTCGTGGCTGACGATCCTGAACAAGCGCGAGGCATTCCGGCGCGCGTTCGCCGGCTTCGACGCCGAGCGCATGGCCACGTTCGGCGAGCGCGACGTGCAGCGCCTGCTGCTGGATGCCGGCATCGTGCGCCACGAAGGCAAGATCCGCGCGGCGATCAACAACGCGCAGCGCATGGCCGCGCTGCGCGCCGAGTTCGGTTCGCTCGCCGCCTATGTCTGGCGCTTCGAACCCGCGAGCAAAAGCCGGCCGAAGCGCATCACGCACGCCGCGCTCGCGGCGCAGGCCCTGCCGCCCGAGGCGCAGGCGCTGTCGAAGGACTTGATCAAGCGCGGCTGGCGCTTCGTCGGCCCGACCACTGCCTACGCGTTCATGCAGGCGATGGGGCTGGTCAACGACCACCTGGAAGGCTGCCATGTGCGTGCAGAAGCGCTGGCCGAGCGCGCGGCGTTCGAGCGGCCGGACGGCGCCCGGCACGATTGACAGCAATCGACTACAATTGCATGCATCGAATGCAGGATGCGGGAGTTGACGATGGCCATTTTGACGATCAGGAACGTCCCGGACGACGTGCATCGCGCATTGCGCCTGCAGGCCGCGCGACACAATCGCAGCACGGAAGCGGAGGTGCGCGCGATCCTGGCGGCCGTGGCCAAGCCCGATAAGCGCCTCCGCCTGGGCGACGCACTGGCCGCCCTGAGCCGCAAGATCGGTCTGACGGACCAGGACGTGGCCGCGCTCGAGCAGGCACGCAACAGCACGCCCGCCGAACCGATCCGATTCGAATGATCGTCCTCGACACGAACGTCGTTTCCGAGATGATGAAGTCGTCGCCGGACCCGGCCGTGCGGGCTTGGCTGAACGACCAGGTCGCCGAAACGTTGCATCTGTCTGCCGTGACGCTGGCCGAGCTGATGTTCGGCATCGCGGCGCTGCCGGCCGGCAAGCGCAGAAACATGCTGCAGCGCGCGCTCGATGGTTCGGTGGAACTGTTCGAAGGCCGCGTGCTGCCGTTCGACACCGACGCCGCACGCCACTACGCCGAACTCGCCGTGAAAGCCCGGCGCAGTGGACGCGGCTTCCCGACACCGGACGGATACATCGCCGCCATCGCCGCCTCGTGCGGCTTTGCCGTGGCCTCGCGTGACACTGCACCGTACGAAGCGGCGGGCCTGCACGTGATCGACCCCTGGAAAGGGTAGCGCGTCGGCAGGCGCGCCTCGAAGCGGCCGCCCTTGGCCAAACGCGCGGCGTTGTTCGAACCGCCGAACCCGCCTACTACTTCGGCCCTGCCCGGTGCAGCAGCCCGTCCAGCTGCGCCGCCGCGATCGCATGGCCTGCGGCGGCGGCCTTGCTGATCCACATCAGCGCCAAGCGCTCGTCCTGCTCCACGCCTTCACCGGCCGCGTGGCAGCGGCCCAGCCACTGCATCGCGTCGGCGTCGCCCTGGGCGGCGGCCAGCTGCCACCAGTAGACCGCGGTCTTCATCTCGCCGAGCCGGTGAAACACCGCGGCGAGTTCCCCCTGGGCTTTGGCATGGCCGGCGTCGGCCTCGATCAACAGCGCCGTCTCGTCCGCCGACAGCGGCACGCGCATGAGTGGCAGCACGTCCCGCGCTTCGAGGAAGGTTCGCCCCCCCCCCGTTACTGTTAGTTACAT
>JAFECV010000564.1 GCA_018241985.1 Pseudomonadota bacterium
CAGCGCGCCCAGGATCGCCTCGCCGCGCTCGTCGGCATTGGCCCCGAGTTCGTCGAGCTGCGCGAACAGCGCGTCGAAGCTGCGTGCGCCGCCCTCGCCTTCGATCAGCCGCGCGACGCGATGCCGTTCCCAGCGCGCGCGCTCCTCGGCCGTCAGCGTTTCGGGAAAGTTGCGGGCGCGGTAGCGCAGCAGCAGCTCGGCGAGCCTCGCGTCGTCGAAGCCGGTGCGGGCCGCGGCCAGCTCGGCCGGCGCCATGGCGCGCAGCCGCGCGAGGCGGCGCCGGTCTTCGTTGCCGACGAAGCCACCGTACAGGTCCTCATCGACGTCCGGTGTTTCTGCGTCGACAGGGCGCGCATACACCTGCTGCCACAGCGCGCTCAGGTCCGGCAGCGCACGCAAGCGCTCGAAATGACGCTGCGCCGCCGCGACGTCGATGCCCCACCGTTCCGCCAATTCGGGTTTGAGCGTGTTCACGTTCCGGATAACGATCGGCGATTTGTTCAGATGCACCCCCTTGATCGCGAGGCGTGTCGCACCCACCGGCAGATCGCTGTTCGCGACAAAAAGGCGGGCGCGCACCTCTTCCGCGGTCAAGCCGGCCAGTTCGGCGGGATCCTGGCTCAGATCCCACGCGAGCAATTCGTTCTTGTTGGTCGGGTGCATGGCCAGCGGCGCCATCAAGGCGATGCAGCCTCGCGCCGCGCCAAAACGCCCGCTGACATGCAGGAACGGCCGCGCCTCCTGCAGCGTGGTCGGCAACCCCAACTCCTGCGCCACACGGTCCTTCTTGCGCAGCGCCAGGCAAAAGTCAAACAGCTTCTCGTTGCGCTGACGGATCATCCGCGCGAGCGCAATGGTCGCGCGCACGTCCGACAGTGCGTCGTGCGCGGCGGTGTGGGTCAACCCGTTTGCGGCCGTCAATCGCTCGAGTTTGAAGCTGGCGGTGCCGTCGTCAGCCTTGGGCCACTCGAAGCCCTCCGGGCGCAACGCGTGCACGCAGCGCACCACATCCAGCAGGTCCCAGCGACCGCAGTCGTTCTGCCATTCGCGCGCATAGGGGTCGATCAGGTTGCGCCAGAACAGGAAGCGCGTGACCTCGTCGTCGAAGCGGATCGAGTTGTAGCCGACGCCGATCGTGCCGGGCTTCGCCAGCTCCTGTTCGATGCGCGCGGCGAACTGGTGCTCGGGCACGCCCTGCTGCAGGCACAGCTGCGGCGTGATGCCGGTGATCAGGCAGGCCGCGGGGTCGGGCAGGTAGTCGTCGGCCGGGCGGCAATAAAGCATCACCGGTTCGCCGATCTCGTTCAGTGCCGCATCGGTGCGGATCGCGGCAAACTGCGCCGGCCGGTCGCGCCGCGGCAAGGTGCCGAAGGTTTCGTAGTCGTGCCAGAGGAAGGTGGTGGTCATGGGGATAGGTGATGGGTCGGCGCAACCGCCATTACAGCAGCGGCGAGAACAGCCGCGCCACCGCCTCGGTGAGCCGGCCCGCGAAAGACGGGTGCCGGCCGGCGCGCACCGGCGCCGACGCGCCTCTATCGGCCTCGAACTGCGCGGCGAGCTGCTGCGCGAGGTGCGGGCCGTAGACGACGGCGCAGATCTCGAAGTTCAGCCGGAAACTCCTGTTGTCGAAATTGGCGGTGCCGACGATCGCGCAGGCTTCGTCGACCACCAGCGTCTTCGAGTGCAGCATGCGCGCTTCGTACTCCCAGATGCGCACGCCGGCCGCCAGCAGTTCGTCGTAGTACGAGCGCGCGGCCGCGCTGACCACGCGCGAATCGCTGCGCTTCGGGAGGAGCACGCGCACGTCGACCCCGCGCAGCGCGGCATTGGCCAGCGCCATCAGCGCCGGCTCGCCGGGGACGAAATACGGCGTCGTCAGCCAGGCGCGGCGCGTGGCCGCGCCGATCGCCGCC
>JAFECV010000565.1 GCA_018241985.1 Pseudomonadota bacterium
CGCTGGTCGTCACGCCGAATCTGGACGAGGCGGCGCTGCTGCTCGGGCGCGACATCACCGGCGTCGCCGAGCTGGACGCTGCGGCCGACGAACTGCTCGCGCTCGGCGCGCCGGCGGTGCTGGTGAAGGGCGGGCATCTGCCCGGCGAGCGGGTGGTGGACGTGCTGGCGCAGGCAGGCGGCGGTGCGCATCGGCGTTTCGAATCGCCGCGCATCGCCAGCCGCAACGTGCATGGCACCGGCTGCACGCTCTCGTCGGCGATCGCCGCGCACCTGGCCTTGGGGAACGCGCTGCCGCTCGCGGTCGAGCAGGCGCGCGGCTACGTGCTGGCCGCGATCGCCGCCGGCGCCAAGGTGCAGGTCGGGCATGGCCATGGCCCGCTGAACCACGGCCATGCGCCGGTGCCGACGCGAATACTGAGTTGAGGCGGCCGCCCTGTCAAAGCCTGCGGATCGGGCGCTTGCGCCAGACCAGCCGGTAGTAGCCGGTCTGCAGCAGCAGCATTGCGATGAACGCCGCCGGGTAGCCGAACCAGACTCCGTCCAGGCCGATCAGGTGGCTCATGCCCCAGGCGACCGGAATCTCGACCGCGAGGATGGAGAAGATCGAGATGCCGGTCGGCACCAGCACGGCGCCGCTCGCGCGCATCAGACCCGACAGCACCGCCGCCATGCCGTAGACGATCAGGCTCCACAGCATGATGTGCAGCAGGGTCTGCGTGATCTCGACCACCGGCGCGCTGGTGATGAACAGCCCGATCAGCGAGCGCGAGAACAGGTAGGCCAGCAGCACCAGGCTGCCGGTCAGCAGCAGGTTCATCAGGATGCCGGTGCGCGCGATCGCGCCGAGCGTGCCGGTGCGCCCCGCGCCGATCGCCTGCGCGCCGAGGATCGATGCGGTGATCGCGATCGACATCGCCGGAAACTGCACGTACGACATGACCTGGTTCACCGCGCCGTAGGCGGCGGTCGCGTCCGACCCGAAGCGGTTCACCAGGAACAGCACCGCGACCTCGGCCAGCGACATCGTGATCACCTGCATCGCGGTCGGCAGGCCGATGCGCAGCACGCGCGCCAGGATCGCCCGGTCGATCTTCATGTGGCGCAGGAACACCGCATCGGGCGCGAGCGGATGATTGCGCCGCAGCATGTGCCAGGCGAGCCACCCCATGCCGATGACATACGACGCGGTCGCGGCCCAGGCGCCGCTGGCCACGCCCATCCGCGGCAGGCCGCCCCAGCCGCGGATCAGCGCCGGCGTCAGCACGAGGCCGATCGAAGTCGAGACGGCGAGCGTGATCAATGGGCTCACGGTGTCGCTGACGCCGCGCAGCATCGAGGTGACGAGCAGGTACACGAAGATGCCCGGCGCCGCGATCAGCATGATGCGCGCGTACGCGGTGGTCTCGGGCAGGATGTCGGCGGGGGTGTGCAGCAGGCGCAGCATCGGCCCGGTCAGCGCGCCGCCGAACAGCGCCACCAACAGGCCGACGCCGATGCCGACGGTGAGCGTCGTGCCGGCGATGGCCTTCACCCGCTCTGTCTCACGCGCGCCCCAGGCCTGGCCGATCAGCACCGACGCGCCCGAGCCGAGCCCGACCATGAACGAGATGAAGAAGAACAGGATCGGAAAGAACGCCGACACCGCCGCCATCGCGCGCACGCCGAGCATCTGGCCGAGGTAGACGTTGTTGATCGTGCCCGACAGCGCCTGCAGGATGTTGCTCGCCATCATCGGCAGCAGGAACGCGAGGAATGCCCGCCAGAGGTGCGGGTGCGGCCGGGCCGGCTGCGCCTCGTTGGGCGATTGGACCGCCGGTGCGACAGGCTCGGCGGGTGGCGCGGCGGCGGGTTCGGCTGCGACGCCGGCTTCGGGGAGGGCGCCGCCGCTCATCGCACGCGCTCCC
>JAFECV010000566.1 GCA_018241985.1 Pseudomonadota bacterium
GGGCAGGTGTGCCGGGCCCATTCCGGCCGGGTCGTGAAGATGCTGGGCGATGGCGTGCTGGCGGTCTTCCCGGACCCGACGCGGGCCGTTGCCGCGGTGGTGGAAATGCAGCGCGTGCACCACAAGCGCATCCAGACCTGGCCTACCGACCTGCGCATGCGGCTGCAGATCGGCGTCGCCTGTGGCGAGATCGTCGAAGTGCGAGGCGACTGCTATGGCGATGCGGTGAACGTTGCATCGCGGCTGAGCGACATGGCTGGCGCGGACCAGATCTGGGCGACCGATACCGTGATCGAGCAGATTCCGGCGCGCAACGTCCACTTCCGCAGCCTGGGCCCGATCAACCTGCGCGGCAAGGCCGAAGCCAGCGTGGTCTACCGCATCGAATGGCAGGCCGAGGTGTCTTCATCGTTCCTGACCGTCGCCGGGACGCTGGAGCGGTCGGCGCCGGCCGATGGCGCGCCGAGTCGGATCGAGCTGACGTGGCTGGACGTCAGCGCATCGTTCGATGCGGCCGAGTTGCCGATCACGATCGGGCGCGTGACCGAATGCAATTTCGTCGTGAACGACCCGCGGGTGTCGCGACTGCACGCCCGCATCGAATCGCGCCAGGGCGCGTTCGTGCTGGTCGACACCAGCAGCTACGGCACCTGGGTGCGGCTGGCCTCGACCACCGGCGCGACGACCGAACTGGCGTTGCGACGCCAGGAATGCGCGTTGCTCGGCTCGGGCGAGATGGCGCTGGGCGCGCCGTTCAGCGATTTCACCGCACCGGCGGTCGCGTTCCGGCTGGGCTCGTCGTCGGCAGCCGCGCCCCAGATGCCGGGCGTGCACAGCGCCCGGGCTTGATCGGGCGCCGATCATTGGATCGGCAACGCACGCGATCCGACCTTGCCGATTGGCTCGGCGCAGCGCCGCTCGTCGGCACCACCGCGCTGCCGCTTCAGTCGTGAGTCTTGCCGCGCACCACCAGCACCGGCACCGGCGCGAGCCGGATGATCTGCTCCGCGCCGCTTCCCAGCAGCACCCGTCCGATACCGCGGCGACCGTGCGTGCCGATCACGATCAGGTCTGCCTTCCAGCGCTTCGCAGCGTCCGCGACGGCTTCGCCGAGCCGCGGGCCAAAATCGTCGACGAGCGCGGTTTCAACCTCGACACCCGCTGCCTTGGCTTTTTCCTGGGCCTCGGCGAGCAGGCGCTTCCCGTCTTCGCGCAACAGGTCGAGCAGGTCGGCGGGGTAGCCGCCAAACTCGCCGGCAGCGCCGATGCCGATCAATGTGTCGACCACGTGCACGGCCTGAACCTGGCTTGCGGATTCCTTCGCGAGCTGCAGCGCGGCATCGAAGGCCTCGCCGGAAGTCTTGCTGCCATCGACCGGGACGAGAATGCGTTTGTACATGGTGGGTGCCCCTGGGGTGTTCTGGATGAATGTCAGCTTAAGTTCGCGCCGGCATGACCGCGTTGACGTGGATCAATGCGCTCGCCGCGGTGCCGCGCTAGCGTCCAGGTATCGTAACTCTCTGGCGAGGTTCCCGTGAAGTCGTCGCTGACGCAACTGCTGGTGCATGTCGATCCGTCGGCGCGCTCCACCGACAGACTCGAGTTTGGCCTGCGCATCGCGCAACCGCAAGGGGCGGCGTTGACGGCGCTCTACGGCGTCACGCCGAGTTTCATGGCGGTGCCGTTCTCGGCGGATATGGGGGGCGTCGCGGCTTCGCTGCACGACATCGACGACAAGCAGGCGGTGCGTGCACGCGCCAGCTTCGACGGATGGCACGCCGCGAAAGCGGCCTCGGTGAACTGGGCCGAACTGGGCAACGATCCGGTCGCGAGCGGTTTTGCGCAGCAGGCGCTGTACGCGGACCTGATGGTGCTCGGGCAATCCGATCCGACGAT
>JAFECV010000567.1 GCA_018241985.1 Pseudomonadota bacterium
TGGCTGCAACACGCAATCATCCTTTGCATCAGTCTGCTCTGCTGCCTCGCCATGGCTTGGCAATTGATCAGAGACGGGCTGCAGCTCTCTGCCGAACATCAGGCCACGATGATTCTTGAGTTGCCGCTGGGCGCATTGAGCGGCTTCATGGGCGTCTTGAGCGGGGTCAGTGCACTCGCACTTGTCTATCTGCTCGCGTTGCACATGACTCGTGGCCACGAACCGAGGGGATCTGCATGAGCCTCGCCCTCTCCGGTTTCGTGCTGACACTGTTGCTCGCCTTCTTTGGCGTACCGCTTGGCTTTGCCATGTTGTCGCTCGGCGTTTCGTTGTTCGCGGTCATCCGCGGCATAGATCCAGCCCTCGCGATGATGGGGCAGACGATCGCCGATCTCGCTGCGAACGACGGACTGTCAGTCTTGCCGATGTTCATCCTGATGGGCACCTTCATCTACAAGGCCGACATGGCTGAGGAGTTGTACGACGCCGCGAACGCCTTCATCGGTCATCTGAAGGGTGGGCTCGCCTATGCGACGGTGCTCGCAAGCGCTGGTTTCGCCGCAATTTCCGGTAGTTCCATCGCCACCGCCGCGACGATGACAAAGGTCGCAATGCCGCCGATGCGCGCGCGCGGCTATTCGGACACCATGGCCAGCGGCTGCGTCAGCTCGGCTGGAACGCTCGGCGCATTGCTGCCACCGAGCGTTCCGCTACTGGTCTACGGCATCATCACCCAGCAGGACATTGGCAAGTTGTTCATCGCCGGTATTGTTCCTGGCGCTCTGCTTGGCCTGATGTTCATGGGTGCCATCTGGTGGACGGTCTTTCGCCATCCCGAACGTGGGCCGGCAGGCGAGCGCAGTTCCTGGCGTGAGCGCTTGCGCAAGCTGTCCAAGGTCTGGGGCGTCGTGGCGCTCTTTCTGCTCGTCGTTGGCGGGCTCTATGCTGGCCTCTTCACGGCCACCGAAGCCGGCAGCATCGGTGCCGCAGGGTCGCTGCTCTTTGCGTCACTGCGCCGCAAGCTCACGTTGCGTATCGCCTTTGAGGCGCTGGTCGAGGCGGCGAAGACGACCGGCATGATTTTCATCATCATCTTCGGCGGCAAGGTGTTTGCCAACATGGTGACGATCTCTGGGTTGACCGGACAGCTCGTCGAGTGGATCCAGGCTATGCACCTGCCAGCGCTCGGCGTGGTTTTTGTGATTGTCTTGATCTACATCGTGCTCGGGTCTCTGATGGAAGGCCTGTCGATGATGCTGCTGACGGTGCCTGTATTCGCGGCAATCGTCCAACCGCTCGGCATCAACATGATCTGGTTCGGTGTCTTCGTGGTCATGATGATGGAGATCGGACTGATCCATCCGCCAGTGGGGATGAACATGTTCATGGTCAAGACGGTCATGCCGGATCTCTCGCTACGCACGATTTTCCATGGCACCTTGCCCTTTCTGGTCTCGAACATCATTACCTTGCTGCTGCTGATCTTGTTTCCGTTGATGGCTTTGTTCCTCGTGCGGACGCTTGGATAGGAAGCAACCATGACACCCTTCGTTTTTGCTTCCTACTTTCCGCGCGTCGTGTTCGGCGTCGGCGCCCTGCAGCAACTCAGCCACGAGATCGAATTGCTCGGCGCGAAGCGCGCGCTCGTGCTGTCCACGCCGGAACAGGCCGCTTCGGCGCAACGCATCGCCGATCTGCTCGGCGACCGTGCCGCGGGCATCTTCCCGAAAGCCGTGATGCACGTGCCGATCGAGACGGCGCGCGAAGCACGCGACGAAGCGCGGCGGCTCGGGGCCGATTGCGCGGTGGCGATCGGCGGCGGGTCGACCACCGGGCTGGGCAAGGCGATCGCGCTCGATTCTGGCTTGCCCATTCTGGCCATTCCGACCACCT
>JAFECV010000568.1 GCA_018241985.1 Pseudomonadota bacterium
GATTCAGGGGTCTGGGCGGCTGCGCATCGCGGAGCCCGACGGCAGCACGCAACTGGTGCGGCTCTCGTTCGCCGGCACCAACGACCAGCCATACAAGAGCGTCGGGCGCTGGCTGCTCGACCAGGGCGCGACCCGCGACGCGACCTGGCCCGGCATCCGCGCCTGGCTCGCGAAGAACCCGCAGCGCACCCAGGAACTGCTGTGGAGCAACCCGCGCGTGGTGTTCTTCCGCGAGGAGCCGTTGCCGGCGTTCGACGCCGCGTTCGGCCCGCGCGGCGCGCAGGGCGTGGCGCTGACGCCGGGGCGATCCATTGCGGTCGACGCGGCCAGCATCCCGTACGGCACGCCGGTCTGGCTCGCGTCGAGCGGGCCGCTGGTCAAGCTCGAGCGCCTGGTGCTGGCGCAGGACACCGGCAGCGCGATCGTCGGCGCGGTGCGCGCCGACTACTTCACCGGCTCCGGCCCGCAGGCCGGCGAACTCGCGGGCCGGCTCAAGCAGCCTTTGAAGCTTTGGGTTTTGTGGCCGAAACAGGCGCAAACCCAGTAGGGATAGGAGCGATAAGCTCCTGAAAATATAGCGATATCCGTCAGCCTCTCTGGCAATTGGCCGTATAGAATCAAAATTCTAAAAACATACGGCCAATGGATTACATCCCGCTCCCCGACAACGCGGCACGGCAGGCGATCGATTCGGCCACGATTTTTGACGAGTTCATGCGCGTGCGGGCCCAGGCGCGCGCCTACGCGGGCGGCATGTACTGGAAGCGCCAGGGCGACTATGAATACCTGACCAAGACTCAGCCCGACAACCGGCAGACCCGCGTCGGCCCGCGCTCGACGGAGACCGAGAAAATCCACGAGGAATTCAGCACGCGCAAGCGCGAACTCGAGGCGCGGCTGAAGTCGTTGCGGGCGGCGCTCAAGGATGCGGAGCGCCTGAACAAGGCCTTGAAGGTCGGGCGCGTGCCGTCCCTGGCCGTGACGGTGTTGCAGACCCTGGACGAGGCGGGGCTCGGCCAGCACTTCACCGTGGTCGAAACGCATGCGCTGTACGCCTACGAAACGGCTGCGGGCGTGCGCATCGTGCAAGGCGCGCTGGCGACGCAGGACGTCGATCTGCTATGGGATGCGCGCCGGCGCGTGCGCTTCATCACGGATCTCGGCAAGCTCGATGTGTCCATCCTGAGCGTATTGCAGCGCGCGGATGCCACGTTCCGGCGCAAGGAGGGCCAGAACGAGACCGCCATCAACGCCCGGGGCTTCGAAGTCGATTTCCTGCGCCGCCAGCCCGAAGGGGAGGACCCGCATCCGTTCCGGTTCTCCGACGACGAAGGCGACCTGTGGCCGGTGCAGGCCCTGCGGGCCTCGGTATTGACCAATGCGCCCCGCTTCGAACAGGTGGTGATCGCCGCCACCGGGCGCATGACGCTGATGCGCACCATCGCGCCGGAGACCTTCGTCGAGTTCAAGCGCTGGCTGGCGGAGAAGGCGCCGCGGCGCCCGCAGCCCAAGCGCCGGCGTGACCTGCGCCAGGCGGCGATCGTTCAAGCGCTGCTTGATGAAGGGCTGTTGATGCAGCAAGCGGCAGTTCGATAGCGGCCCGGCTCAAGCAACCGTTGACGCTCTGAGTTCTGTGACAAAAACGGGCTGACGCGCACTGGTGGTCTGCGCTATATGCTATCGAATAATGAGCATTGGCAGGTTCGGCCGCGCAATTCCGCGGCTCAGTAATTGACGGTGACCACCACGGTATCGGTATAGATGTCGGGCTGGAAGTCGGCCGTCGGCGCCTTCGCGTAGACGGGGATCGACTGCGCAATGCCGGTGCCGGTGCCGGTCACGCCGTTGCCGACGGTGGTCGCGGTCGCGGTGTTGCCCCAGATCGTCGAAA
>JAFECV010000569.1 GCA_018241985.1 Pseudomonadota bacterium
GAGGACCGCGATTGAACGAATTGAAGGAGGAACCACCCATGGTCTCGAATGGCGCAGCTTGCAAAGTTCTGGTGATCGACGACAGCAACACGATCCGGCGCAGCGCCGAAATCTTTCTCAAGCAGGGCGGCCACGACGTGGTGCTCGCCGAGGACGGGTTCGACGCGCTGGCCAAGGTCAACGACCATCAGCCGCAGCTGATCTTCTGCGACATCCTGATGCCGCGCCTGGACGGCTACCAGACCTGCGCGATCATCAAGCGCAACGCGAAGTTCTCCGGCGTTCCGGTGGTCATGCTCTCGTCCAAGGACGGCGTGTTCGACAAGGCCCGCGGGCGCATGGTCGGATCGCACGACTACCTGACCAAGCCGTTCACCAAGGACCAGCTGCTGCAGGCCGTGCAGCAGTTCAGCGACGCCTGACCTGCAGGAGCCATCGATGCCGGTGCAAAAAGTGTTGGTCGTGGACGACTCGAAGACCGAGTTGTTGGCGCTGACGCAACTGCTTCAGAAGAACGGGCTGTCGGTGAAGACCGCCGAGAACGCCGACGAGGCGATGCGCCGGCTCGACCAGGAAAAGCCCGACCTGATCCTGATGGACGTGGTGATGCCCGGCCAAAACGGGTTCCAGCTGACGCGCACGATCAGCCGCAATCCCCGTTACGCCGACGTGCCCATCATCATGTGCACCAGCAAGAACCAGGAAACGGACCGCGTCTGGGGCATGCGCCAGGGGGCGCGCGACTACATCACCAAACCCGTCGACGCAGGCGAACTGATCGCGAAAATCAAGGCGCTGCGCTGAGCCCGACGACCATGCGCATGGCCCATCGCGAAGCCCTCAGGGAATTTCAGAGCCGCCTGGCGGAGCGCCTGAGCACGGCGCGCAGCACCGGCCTCGCGGCTTCGTGGCTCGCGATCGAGGCGGCGCAGCGTAATTTCCTGTTTCCGCTCGGCCAGTCCGGAGAAATCTTTCCGTGGACCGGTTCGCAACCGGTGCCCTACACCCGGCGCTGGTTCCTGGGCGTGGCCAACCTGCGCGGCGGACTCTACGGCATCGTCGACCTGGGCGACTACATGGAAGTGGAAGGCGCTGCCCCGGCAGCCGAACCCGCCCGCGATCAGGCTCGGCTGGTCGCGCTCAATCCCGCGCTCGACGTCAACTGCGCGCTGCGGATCGATCGCCTGATCGGGCTGCGCGGCGTCGATGCGTTCGTCGAATCCGCGCCCGCGGCTTCCGATGCGCCGGCGTATTTCGGCAGCCGGTACACCGATGCCCAGGGCCTGCACTGGCAGGAAATCAACCTGCAACTGCTGTCGCAGCAGCCTCAATTTTTGAGTATTGGCGCCTGACCGCGTCCACCGATCCCCACAATCATGTTCGTCGTCGATTTCATCCAGCGCTTTCACATGGGCCACGCGGTGTCGCCGGCCGAATCCGCGCTCACCGCGGATTCGGTCGATGTCGATCTGGGCGAATCCGAGGCTGCGCAGCGCGGCGGTCCGCGCTCCGTGCTGCCCTCGGTGCAGCCGGAAGCCGCGCACGACGCGCGGCCGGCGGCCCAGACGACATCGGCGGCGCCGTCCACCGAGCAGGATCTGCCGGACGCCTCGGGGCGCCGATCCGCGCCCGCGCTGGGGCGCCTGCTTGGCGGACTGATGGTGATCGCGCTGATCGTGTGCGTGGTGGCGGCGATCGCCGCGCTGCGCAATGCCGGCGCCGTGGCGCAGCAGCTTGCGGGCAGCAGCCCGGCGGTGCTTGCGGCGCTGGTGTTGTCCGCGCTGGTCGTGCTCGGCTGCGCGGCCGGCATGGCCTGGGTGCAGCGGCGCGACGGCCGCCAGAGCCAGGGCGTGGCGGATCAGCAGCGGCTTGAAGCCGAGCGCCAGGAG
>JAFECV010000056.1 GCA_018241985.1 Pseudomonadota bacterium
CAGCGGGTGGCGGATTGCCAACGACGATTCACCACCCGCTGGGTGGTGAATCCGGTCCGCGTAAGTCAGATAGAACTGCCGGAAATACCTCAGGTTGCTGACGGAAAAGCCCGGGCCATAGCGCTCGGTCAGTTGCCTGGCCAGCCCTGTGATCAGCGCTTGCCCATAGGCCGCTCGCTGCTCGCCCTGCTGGATGGCCTCGACCAGTTCGCGCCCGATGAGCCAGTAGGCCGTGACCGTGGCGGTATTGACTGTGCGCACCACCCGGTCGCGGGCGGCGTCCAGGATCTGGACGATGCGCTGCAACAACTCGTCAGACCGTGGGGAAACAGCGGGGTTAGGGCACCTTAAGCTGCCGGGCGTAGCCCATGGCCTGCGCTTCGGCTTCAGCGGGATTGATCGCGGCCTTCTTCGCCTCGATCACGGCGAGCGCGCGCCCGTTGCGGTCGCACAGCACGTAGTCGGCGCGGGTGCCGTCGGGGAGAACGTATTCGAAGCGCACCGCGTGGATGTCGAGAACGTCCCAGCCCTGGTCCCTGAGCTGGGCATCGATCCTGACGCGGGAGAAGGCTTCGTTCGTCGCTGCCATTCGGTCCTTCGCTGCGTCGACGATTTTACTGGGGGGTCATCGCGCGCCGAGGATTGTCAAGATCGCCCGGTGCAGGAACTGGAGTCCATGGACTGGCCTGAATCGTCAAATGCAGCGACGCTTTCCCACGCGCGTCATCTAAAATATGCATTTGACAGAATATTCATCGGGAGGAATAATGCCAAGCAAATGGGAAGTGGAGTACACCGACGAGCTTGGCGAGTGGTGGGCCGATTTGACCGAGGCTGAACAGGAGTCCATCGATGCATCGGTTCGGCTTCTCGAAGAGAAGGGGCCGAACCTCGGGTTCCCTCACACTTCGGGGGTCGAAGGGTCGAGGCACTCCCACATGCGCGAGCTTCGCGTGCAGCACGAAGGCCGGCCGTACCGGATTCTTTATGCGTTCGACCCTCGCCGCTGCGCCATTCTTTTGCTCGGTGGCGACAAGACCGGCGATGGCCGGTGGTACGAAGTGCATGTGCCGATAGCCGACAGACTGTACGACACGCACATCGAGACTTTGGGAAAGGAAGGGCAGATCGATGGCTAGGAAGTTCAGCGAATTGCGCGCCAGGATGTCGCCGCAGGCGCAGGCCCGCGCTGCCGCGCGCGCCGAGGCCATGCTCGTGGAAATGCAGCTCCAGGAACTGCGCAAGGCCCGGAACGTGACGCAGGTCGAAGTCGCCAAGGCCATGAGCGTGGAGCAGGCCGCCGTTTCGAAGCTCGAGCGCCGCGACGACATGTACGTCAGCACGCTGCGCGAGTACGTCAAGGCGCTTGGCGGGGAGTTGAAGCTGGTGGCTTCGTTCCCCGATGGCGACATTCAAGTTCACCCGTTCGAACCGGCCCACTGATCTTCATTGCCGAAGGAGAAACCGCAATGCCCCTGCCCGACCTCACCACGATCCAGCATCTGCTCGAACCGCTGTTCCCCGGTCTGATGGGCGTGCGCGTCGTCGAAGTCGGCCCCGAGCGCGTGGTCGCCGAGATGCCGGTGCGCGCCGATCTGTGCACCGCCGGCGGCATCCTGCACGGCGGCGCGTACATGGCGTTCGCCGACACGCTGGGCGCGGTCGGCACGATCGTGAACCTGCGGCCCGGCCAGCGCACGACCACCACCGATTCGAGCACCAAGTTCATCGGTGGCGCCAAGCTCGGCAGCACGGTGCGCGGCGAATCGGTGGCGCTGCACCGCGGCCGCACCACGCAGGTCTGGCAGACCAGCATCCGCTCGGAGGACGGGCGGCTGTGCGCGGTCGTTACGCAGACCCAGCTGATCCTGGACGAGGCGCCGAAGGCGGGCGCGGCAGTCGGTTCCTGAGCGGGTTTTGAAAGAAATAGGCTGCAAACCGGCTATTTACCTTCGCATATTGCTATTTAAATAGTAGCAATCGAATCCACGGCGCGACCGCCGCTGCCCGGTCCCAGGCTCACGCGCGGCGGCGTCGAAAGACCCTAGGGAATCTACGGGTTCGCGGCCCATCTGATATCTATCAGTATTTGTCGTCAGACGACATATGCGCGATGGAGTCGGCCTGCCCGTATCCCGAGGTTGTCCGCGCGGGCAATCTCGTACTCAGGGAGTTCCGCTACGGGCGGCCAGACGTTCGAGTCGGCCGCGGCCGGTGATGCACGGCCCGCGCCGCGGCGGTTGGAACGCGGCAGATCAATAGAGAGTGGTCCCAGGGTGGCAACAGGATGGCAATCGTGCCGTCCGCACGTCCGTGGACGGGCGTCAAGCGAGGAGAGCATTGATGGCAGTTCTGGATTTCCTGGATCGTCGGCATACCGTGGCGCAGCCCGGATTCAGCCGCTGGCTGGTGCCGCCCGCGGCCCTTTGCGTGCACCTGTGCATCGGCCAGGCCTATGCGTTCAGCGTGTTCAACCTGCCGATGACCAAGCTGATCGGCATCACGCAGTCCGCGCCGGACGACTGGAAGCTGACCCAGCTCGGCTGGATCTTCTCGCTCGCGATCTTCTTCCTCGGCGTGTCGTCGGCCGTGTTCGGCCGCTGGGTCGAAGAGGGCGGCCCGCGCAAGGCGATGTTCACCGCCGCGCTGTGCTGGGCGGGCGGCTTCTTCATCTCGGCGTTCGGCGCTTCGGTGCACAACATCTGGCTGATCTACCTGGGCTATGGCGTGATCGGCGGCATCGCGCTCGGCGTCGGCTACATCTCGCCGGTGTCGACGCTGATGAAGTGGTTTCCGGACCGCCCCGGCATGGCGACCGGCATGGCGATCATGGGCTTCGGCGGCGGTGCGTTCATCGCGTCGCCGCTGTCGGTCTGGCTGATGAAGCGGTTCGCCACGCCGACCCACACGGGAGTGCAGGAAACCTTCATCGTGCTCGGCGTCGTCTATCTTGTCTTCATGATGGTCGGCGCGGTCATCGTGCGCGTGCCGCCGCCGGGATGGAAGCCCGAGGGCTACGTCCCCCCGAAGGAGAACAAGCTGATCACGAAGAACGACGTCTTCGTGTACGACGCGCTGAAGACGCCGCAGTTCTGGCTGATCTGGTGGGTGCTGTGCCTGAACGTGACCGCCGGCATCGGCGTGCTGGGCCAGGCCTCGGCGATGAGCCAGGAGATGTTCCCGGGCCACATCACGCCGATCGCGGCGGCCGGCTTCGTCGGGCTGATGAGCCTGTTCAACATGGGCGGGCGCTTCTGCTGGGCCACGGTGTCGGACTACCTGGGCCGGCGCAACACCTACTTCGTGTTCATGGTGCTCGGCTTCGCGCTGTACGTGACCGTGCCGCACGCCGGCCTGACGGGCAACGTACCGCTGTTCGTCGGCTGCTTCCTGATCATCATCAGCATGTACGGCGGGGGCTTCTCCACCGTGCCGGCCTACCTGAAGGACATGTTCGGCACCCGCTACGTCGGCGCGATCCACGGCCTGCTGCTCACCGCCTGGTCGGCGGCCGGCATCTTCGGCCCGGTGCTGGTCAACTACCTGCGGCAGTACAACATCGCCCACGGCGTGCCGAAGGCGGAGGCCTACAACAACACGATGTACATCATGGCCGCGCTGCTGGTGATCGGCTTCATCTGCAACTTCATGGTGAAGGCGGTCCATCATCGCTTCCACATGCAGGACGACGATGCCGACCGCGCGGCCGGACTGGCCGCGACCGCCAAGCCCGCGAACGCCTGAGGAGGAACGAACATGAGCAACGAAAAGCAAGGCGCCGGCACCGCGATCAAGCTGATCCTCGCCTGGGGCTTCGTCGGCATTCCGCTGGTCTGGGGCGTGCTGCAGACGCTGGCGAACGCGATGAAGCTGTTCCAGTAGCGCGGCGGGGATGGGCGGGGCGCGCCTGCTCCGGCGCAGGGGCGCTCGGCAGCGGCCCGCTTGTGCCGCGCGCGGCGATGGCTTACGCTGGCGGCCACACGATGAGTCCACCAGCCAGGGTGCGCCGGGCCGCACCGCAGGAGACGAGCCATGGCCAGCACCCCCGCACTTTCCACCGTCGATGCGCTGCGCACGCTGGCGCTGGTCGGCCCGGCCGCCGCCGGCAAGACCACACTGGCCGAAGCGCTGCTGCAGCGCACCGGCGCGATCGGCGCGATGGGCAGCGTCGAGCGCGGCAGCACGGTGTGCGACTTCGATCCGCTCGAAAAAAGGCTGCAGCATTCGCTGAACTCGTCGCTCGTGCATCTGGCGCATGACGGCTGCCGCATCCACCTGATCGACACGCCCGGCTATCCGGACTTCATCGGCCCGGCGCTCTCCGCGCTCGAAGCGGTCGACACCGCGGCGGTGGTGATCAACGCGGCCGCCGGCGTCGAGCCGATGGCGCAGCGCATGATGGAATACGCGGCCTCGCGCGGGCTCGACCGGCTGATCATCGTGAACAAGATCGACGCGCAGGAAGTCGACTTGGCCGCGCTTCTCGGGCAAATCCAGGCCGCGTTCGGCAAGGAATGCCTGCCGCTGAACCTGCCGGCAAGTGGCGGCGCCGCGGTGGTCGACTGCTTCTACAACCGAGAAGGCGCGAGCGATTTCGGCTCGGTTGCGGACGCGCACCGCGCGCTGGTGGAGCAGGTGGTCGAGGTCGATGCGGCGTTCGTCGACCGCTATCTGAACGACGGCGACGTGGACCCGGCCGAGCTGCACGCACCGCTGGAGCAGGCGCTGCGCGAGGGGCATCTGATCCCGGTGTGCTTCGTCTCGGCGCGCAGCGGCGCCGGCGTGGCCGAGCTGCTCGACGTCATCGCGCGGCTGTTGCCGCATCCGGGCGAGGGCAACCCGCCCGAGTTCCTGCAGGGCGAGGGCGACGCGGCCAAGCCGGTGCGGGCCGAGCCCGACCCGGCCAAGCACGTGCTCGCGCATGTGTTCAAGGTCACGGTCGACCCGTATGTCGGCAAGCTCGGGGTGTTCCGCATCCACCAGGGCACGGTCACGCCGGGCAGCCAGCTCTACATCGGCGACGGCCGCAAGCCGTTCAAGGTCGGGCATCTGCTGCTGCTGCAGGGCAAGACGCCGGTCGAGGTCGCCAGCGCCGGGCCGGGCGACCTGTGCGGCGTCGCCAAGGTCGACGAGATCGAGTTCGACGCGGTGCTGCACGACGCCGCGGAAGATGCGCGCATCCACCTGAAGCCGCTGGCGTTCCCGGTGCCGGTGCACGGCGTCGCGATCACGCCGAAGCGCCGCGGCGACGAGCAGCGCATGTGGGAAATCCTGCAGAAGCTCGTCACCGAAGACCCTTGCCTGAAGGTCGAGCAGGTCGCGTCGACGAACGAGACCGTGGTCTACGGCCTGGGCGAGCTGCACCTGCGCACGCTGCTCGAGCGGCTGCAGGAGGTCTACAAGTTCGAGGTCAACACCAGCCCGCCGAAGATCGCGTACCGCGAGACCATCACCGCGCCGGCCGAGGGCCACCACCGCCACAAGAAGCAGACCGGCGGCGCCGGCCAGTTCGGCGAGGTGTTCCTGCGCGTCGAGCCGCTGCCCGGCAGGGACGCAGGCGTCGCGGGCTTCGAGTTCGTCGACCAGGTCAAGGGCGGCGTGATTCCGGGCCAGTTCATGCCGGCGGTCGAGAAGGGGGTGCGCCAGGCGATGGACAGCGGCGTGATCGCCGGCTACCCGCTGCAGGGCGTGCGCGTGGTGGTGTACGACGGCAAGCACCACAGCGTGGACAGCAAGGAGATCGCGTTCATCACCGCCGGGCGCAAGGCGTTTATCGCCGCGGTGCGCGAGGCGCGGCCGATCGTGCTGGAGCCGATCGTGCGGGTCGAGATCGCGGCGCCGGAGGCGAGCGTTGGCGACATCACCGGGGACCTCTCGTCGCGCCGCGGCCTGATCCAGGGCACCAGCGCCGCGCAGCCCGGCATGCTGGCGATCCACGGCCAGGTGCCGCTGTCGGAGCTTGCGAACTACCAGTCGCGGCTGAACGCGATGACCGGCGGCCAGGGCCGCTACAGCATCGAGTTCAGCCGCTATGATCCGGTGCCGCCGACGGTGCAGGCGCAACTGGCCAGCCAGTACAAGGTGAAGGAAGAGGAATAGCACTCATCATGACCGTAACCACCCGCGAGCAATGCGCAGCGCTGGACCGCGAAGACCCGCTGCGCGGACTGCGCGATGAATTCGAACTGCCGAAGGGCGTCATCTACCTCGACGGCAACTCGCTCGGCGCGCGCCCGCGCAGTGCGGCGGCGCGCGCGGCCCAGGTCGTCACCGAGGAATGGGGCGTCGGCCTGATCCGAAGCTGGAACACGGCCGGCTGGTTCCAGTTGCCGCAGCGCCTGGGCGACAAGATCGCGCCGCTGGTCGGCGCGAAACCCGGCGAGGTCGTCGTCACCGACACGACCTCGATCAACCTGTTCAAGGTGCTGGCCGCGGCACTGCGCGTGCAGGCGGCGCGCGACCCGGCGCGCAAGGTGATCGTGTCCGAGCGCAGCAATTTCCCGACCGACCTGTACATCGCGCAGGGGCTGGCCGATCTGCTGCAGCAGGGGTACGAGCTGCGCCTCGTCGATGCGCCGGAGCAGATCGGCGCGGCGCTCGGCGCCGACACCGCGGTGCTGATGGTGACCGAGGTCAACTACCGCACCGGCCACCTGCTCGACATGCGTGCCGTGACGGCGCAAGCGCACGAGAAGGGCGCGCTCGCGGTGTGGGACCTGTGCCATTCGGCCGGCGCGCTGCCGATCGACCTGCACGCCGCCGGCGCCGACTACGCGATCGGCTGCACCTACAAGTACCTCAACGGCGGCCCCGGGTCGCCCGCCTTCGTCTGGGTCGCGCCGGCGCTGCGGGAGCAGTTCTGGCAGCCGCTGTCGGGCTGGTGGGGGCACGAAGCGCCGTTCGCGATGGCGCCCGGCTACCGCCCGGCGCAGGGCGTGCAGCGCTACATGTGCGGCACGCAGCCGATCACATCGATGGCGCTGGTCGAGTGCGGGCTCGACATCTTCGCCCGCACCGACATGCAGGCGCTGCGCGCCAAGTCGCTGGCGCTGACCGACCTGTTCATCGCGCTGGTCGAATCGCGCTGCGCACGCCATCCACTGACGTTGGTGACGCCGCGCGACCATGCGCGGCGCGGCAGCCAGGTGAGCATCGAGCATCCGCAGGGGTTCGCCGTGATGGCCGCGCTGATCGAGCGCGGCGTGATCGGCGACTACCGCGAGCCGCGCATCCTGCGCTTCGGCTTCACGCCGCTGTACGTCGGTTTCGCCGACGTCTGGGACGCGGTCGAAGTGCTGCGCGACGTGCTCGACGGCGAGACGTGGAAGGACGCGCGCTTCCAGGCGCGCTCGGCCGTCACCTGAACCGGCGGGCAAGGTCACGCTCGTGACCGCTGCAGCGCCGGGGCGAGCCGCGCACAATGTTGCACCGCCATTCACGCAAGAAGGATCTGCCCACATGAGCCAGCTCACCATCATCACCGGCGCGTCGCGCGGCCTGGGTCTCGCCATGGCGCACCAGCTGCTCGAGCGCGGCGGCCAGTTCGTGCTGTGCATCGCGCGCAAGCCGGACGCTTCGCTGGTCGCGACGGGTGGCGGGAGCGAATTGCTGCAATGGGCGATGGATTTGTCCGAGCCTGTTGCCGCCGCTGCCCACCTCGAGGCCTGGCTGCGCGAGCAGCCGCCCACGCGCTTCGCGGACGGCGCCACGCTGATCAACAACGCCGGCGTGGTGTCCGAGCCCGGACCGATCGAGCGGCTCGATGCCGCCGAGCTCTCGACAGCCCTGCGCGTGACGCTGGAGGCGCCGATGCTGCTCTGCGCCGCCTTCCTGCGCGCGACGCAAGATTGGGCCGGCCCGCGCAAGCTCCTCAACATCTCCTCCGGCCTCGGCCGCCGCGCGATGGCGGGCGCCGCCGGCTATTGCACCGCCAAGGCGGGCCTGGACAGCTTCTCGCGCGTCGTGGCGCTGGACGAGGCTCTCAAGCCCAATGGCGCGAAGGTCGTTGCGCTGGCACCCGGCGTGATCGACACCGACATGCAGGTGCAACTGCGTGGCGGCGATCCGGGGCAGTTCCCGGACGGCAAGGTCTTCGCGCAGTTGCAGGCCAAGGGCGGCCTCGCCACGCCGCAGGCCGCGGCGGCCAGGGTGCTGACCTATCTGGAGCGTGCGGACTTCGGCAGCAATCCGGTGGCTGACGTGCGCGACGCTTGAAAAGGCGCGCCGCGGCGAACGAACCGGCCATTCTGAACAAGAGGGCAGCCGCCCGCGCAGGAGACGCGCGATGAAGATCAGGGCAGCCGTGCTGTCGAAAATGGGCCTGCCAGCGCCGTACGCCGAGAGCCGGCCGCTCGCGATCGAGGAAATCGAGCTCGATCCGCCCGGCGACGGCGAGGTGCTGGTGCGCATCCGCGCGGCGGGGTTGTGCCACTCCGACCTGTCGGTGATCAACGGCGATCGGCCGCGGCCGACGCCGATGGCGCTCGGCCACGAAGCCGCCGCCGAGGTGCTCGAATGCGGACGCGGCGTGACCGATCTCGCGCCGGGCGACCACGTGGTGCTGGTCTTCGTGCCGAGCTGCGGGCACTGCCTGCCGTGCATGGAAGGGCGGCCCGCGCTGTGCGAGCCCGGTGCAGCGGCGAACACCGCCGGCACGCTGCTGTCCGGTGCGCATCGGCTGCACGCGCACGGCCACGACGTGCACCACCACATCGGCGTCTCGGCGTTCGCCGATCATGCGGTCGTGTCGCGCAACTCCTGCGTGAAGGTCGACCCCACGTTGCCGTTCGACGAGGCCGCGTTGTTCGGCTGCGCGGTGCTGACCGGCGTCGGCGCGGTGATCAACACCGCGAAGGTGAGCGCGGGTTCATCGGTCGCGGTGGTCGGCTTGGGCGGCGTCGGCCTCAATGCCTTGCTCGGCGCGCGCGCCTGCGGCGCGCGGCAGATCGTCGCGGTCGACCTGCACGAGGACAAGCTCGCGCTCGCGCGCGAACTCGGCGCGACCGAAGCCGTGAACGCGCGCGGCGCCGACGTGGTGCAGCAGGTGAAGGACCTGACCGGCGGCGGTGTCGATTTCGCGTTCGAGATGGCGGGCTCCGTGCAGGCGATGGAGCTCGCGTACCGCATCACGCGCCGCGGCGGCACCACGGTGACCGCCGGCCTGCCGCATCCCGAGCAGCGCTGGGCGCTGCAGCAGGTGCATCTCGTCGGCGAGGAACGCACCGTGAAAGGCAGCTACATCGGCTCGTGCGTGCCGGTGCGCGACATGCCGCGCTACATCGCGCGGTACCGCCGCG
>JAFECV010000570.1 GCA_018241985.1 Pseudomonadota bacterium
TGCGCTGCAACTACCTGCAGGCGCTCGAAGGCAGCATCGACTACTCGCACATCTCCTTCCTGCACAAGGAAGGAGAGACCAGCTCCGACGTATTCGGCATCGGCGACATGATCCGTTATTCGGACGAGGACGGACGTCCAACGCTGTTCGCCGAGCGCACCGACTACGGTTTGCAGATCGGCGCGCGCCGTGACGCCGGTGCGGAGAACGCGTACTGGCGTGTCGCGCGGTGGCTGTTGCCGTGCTTCGTGATCGTGCCCACGGCGCCGGGCAACGTGAGCCGCATCAACCTGTTCATTCCGATCGACGACGAGAACTGCTGGTGGTACCGGATTCGCTGGCACCAGGACCGGCCGCTGACCGCTGCCGAACTGGATAGCTACAGGGATGTCGGCGAGGACTATGCACCGCTGGTGCCCGGTTCCTACCTTCCGCGCGGGTCGCGCGAGAACGATTACCTGCAGGACCGTGCTTTGCAGCGGCGTGCGTCCTTCACCGGTATTCGCAGCGCGCAGCTGCAAGATCTGGCGGTGCAGGAGAGCCAGGGACGCGTGCATGATCGCTCCCGCGAGAAGCTGATGCCTTCCGACATGCCCATGGCGCAATGCCGCCGTATGCTGCTGGAGGCGGTGCGCAGCCATCAAAGCGAGCGGCAGTTGCCGCCGTCCGCCAGCCGCCCTGAGTTGTTCGGCGGCTATGCATCTGCGGTCACCAGACCGCGCCGCATGACGTTCGACGAAGTGCGTTCAAGCCTCTGACGCACTTGGGGGACACGGGCCCAAGGCTACCTGTCGCGAGTGAGAAGAGCTGCCTGCCGCTCCAGCTTCGTCAGCAGTTCGAAGAGGAATGACGCCTCGTCGTGGGTCAGGCACTCTGCGAGCTAACGGTTGTAAGCCGCAGCCATCAGCTTGGCTTTGCCGTGGATCTGGACACCGTCGTCGGTCAGGCGCAGGCACACCAGGCGTTTGTTGCCCGGGGAGCGTCGCTTGTCCACCAGCCCACGCGAATGCATGTCGGCGACGGTCCGGCTCGCCACGACCACGTCGATGCCCGCGTCCGCCGCCAGGGCCTTCAGGCTCGCATCCGGCGTGCGGGCGAGGTACGCCAGGATCCTCCATTCGCGGCGGGAGATTCCGAGTTCCCGCTTGTACATGTCGTCCGTCCCACGCAGGCCGACGTGCGTGATACGAAAAAGCCGGTACAGCAGGAAATCCTCGATTTCCTGCGGGTCCTTCAGAGTTGGCTTGCCTTGTGCGCCGACAGGTGCCGGGCGCGAGGGTGGGATGCTCACAGGGGGATTTTCGCGCACGTTTCAGCCAGCGCACGAAGGGCAGCGCCGGCGTCACGACACGGCCTGGTAGTAGATGTTCTGCGGATGGCGCGCCTGGGCGAAGAAGAACCAGCGCTCGGCCAGCAGGCCGGCCGCCTGCGAGGCCAGCGCCAGCAGCCTGGCCAGCGCCGAGCCGGACAGCAGCGCCCAGGCGAGCAGCCCTGGAAGCCCACCCGGGCCACGCGCACTGCGGGGGCCGGGGCGCCGTGGAAGAACTCGCGCGTGTTGAACGAGCCGCCGGTCATGCCCATCGACTTCTGCACCACCCGCGCCGCATTGATGCCGGTGGCGGTCCGCGTGGTGGACTTGGGCTTGAGCCGCGCATTGCGGCGCAGCGACAGCGTGCGGGTGAACCACGCCGGTGCTCTCGTTGGCCGAAGTTGCATCTGACGCGCATCTCGTTGCGCGCGGCAATTTCACGGTTGCTGGTGGTGCTCTCCAGCTACAGACCGCGCCTCGGTTTTAGCCGGTAAATCGCAAAACCGGACGCGTCTAGATGAACAAAGCCCCGGTCGGCTGTTCAGCGTTTTACTGCCGGACGGGGTACTGGATAAGCCG
>JAFECV010000571.1 GCA_018241985.1 Pseudomonadota bacterium
CGGGGTACGCATAGTTGCGATAGTTGGCGTAATCGCCTCGCGCAACCATGCGGCGCGCGTTTCTGGGCGAAATGAGGACGCTGCCATCCGGTGGGCGTGAGACAGGCAAGCTGTCGAGCACGTGCAGGCTGGGCTCCTCTTCAAGTACGCCGAGGACCTCCCCAACCTCGAAGAGGCGGAACTTCGGCACGTAGACGTAGGCGTCGTAGTACCTCCAACGACCGGCGCGCGAGCCGCTCATGACCGGTCCTCGAACTCGTTTTCACACTGGGTGACTGTGGGTTTCATCGGTTGTTTCCGAAAAGAAGCGGGGCCACGCAGCTGTAGCTGCGGTGGCCCCTTGGGTTTGGAACGTCGCGCTGTGTTCAGCTGACGCGGGTGACACGTGTGCGATAGGTCGGGCTGTCGAAGTCTTTCGCTTGGCCGACTTGCAACTGCAGGAGGGCCGTCGCATCTTGGACATCGAAGCCGCGATCGTTGGCCGGGTCAAACCAGGTGAGCGGATAGGTTGCAGGAGGCACGTCGCCGTAGCCCTCCACCCACTCGATTCGGTACTGCCTGCTGGCCGCACCAGCGCTGCGCACCGCTTCCTGCCACCCGCGCATCGCGCGGTGCTGATTGGCGGCATCGAACGCGCTGAAGACGTAGTGGCTCGCGATCGTCGCACCCTCGAAGGTTGCGTTCACGGGCTCGGCCTTTCCTTGGTAGGCCAGGCAGAACACGTCTTCCGCATCGAGGTCACTCAGGTCGCTGCCGCGGCGCAGCTCAAGCAGGCGCAGCGGCCGGTCAGCGCTGATGCTGTTGCCTTCGCCGGTGTTGACGTCGATCACCACCTGAACCGGTGTGACCAGGTGCTGCAGGATGCGCTGGGCGACAGGCGTGCTCACCTGCGGATCTCCGCTGCGTAAGGCGGCGAGCGTCTCGGTCGGAAGATGCGGCATGGTGGCCAGCAGCCGCATGACCGCAGCGTGGAAGTTGGAGAGCAGGACTGTCATGGCCGCTCCTAGAACTTCACCGCTTCGGCGATCCTGCCGTCGGCCTCGTACTGCGTGATGCGGCGTCCGATGTCCCTCGCACCGATCCGCAGGTCGGCCAGGTCGGCCTGCACGCCGTCGATCACGGACTGCGGCAGCTGCATGCCCAACTGCTCGATGGCGAGCCGCTGGATCTCGCTGACGGCGAGGCCGGGGTCGCTCATGTAGGAGAAGTTGTCGTTGACGTAATTGAGAAAGGCTTCGTCTTGCATCGGGTCGTAGCCGACGGTGACGAGGACTTGCCCCACCTTCGGGCTGTCCACGTGGATCTGGTGTTGGCTCAAAAGGCCGCTCCTCGCGCCGACACTGGCGCAGTTCAGGTTGTGAGAAGGCTGCCCGGACCTGGGACCGGGCGCGCAGGTCCCAGGAGCTCGAAGGCACGGTTGGGATGCTCTGGCGCGATGCCAGGGCAGGGGGTCAGTGGCGTGGCAAGCACGCCGGCTCCGAATCGGAGGACGTGCTGATCGTCACCGTCCCGCCTCAGTGCGTCAAACGATCAGGGCCACAAAAAAGAACAGGCCAAGAGCGGAGCTCTTGGCCTGCGTCGGTTGCTGCTTAGGCGGGCGACGCCTGCACGGCAGCCCCCGTCTGGTTGGTGGCGAACTCGCGCACCTTCTCCAGCAGGAGCTTGCCGCGCGTGGTGGTGAGCGCGGCCATCTGTCTGTCCGGACGGAGCCGGCGGAACCAGACGACCTCGCGCGCCGGCACGCCGGCGCGCAGCAGGTTCAGCGGCGCCAGAGGCGCCTGCGGGTTGGAAACGCTCTTGGCCGGGTTGGCCTTGAACGACTTCTGCATGGGACTCTCCTGATATATCCGGGCACGTCGCCCCTGCTGCCTCCTTAAGCAAGAGGCA
>JAFECV010000572.1 GCA_018241985.1 Pseudomonadota bacterium
TGATTTCGTCAGTTGCTTATGCCCTCGCAGCGGGATCGACACGATGAAGCCCAGCCCACTTCAGGACGGGTTCAGAGCCCCCAGCCGCTTGCAGATCTCCAGCGCCAGGGCCGACTGGTTGAGCGTGTAGAAGTGGATGCCGGGCACGCCGCCGGCGATGAGGCGCTCGCACAGCTGCGTCACCACGTCCAGCCCGAAGGCGCGGATGGACGCGGCGTCGTCCATGAAGCCTTCCATCTTCAGCGCCACCCAGCGCGGGATCTCGATGCCGTCGCGCTGCGCGAATTGCGCGATGCGCGCGTAGTTGTGGAAGGGCATCACGCCCGGCACGATCGGCACCGTGACGCCAGCGCGCGCGCCTGCTCGACGAAGTGGAAATAGGCGTCCGGGTTGAAGAAGAACTGCGTGATCGCCGAATCGGCGCCGGCAGCCACCTTGTCGGCGAAGTGCTGCAGGTCGCGCTTCGCGTAGCGCTCCTGCGGGTGGTACTCGGGGTAGGCCGCCACCTCGATGTGCCAGTGCTTGCCCTCGCCGACGTCGCTCTGGCGGATGAAGCGCACCAGGTCGGCGGCGTAGCGGAACTCGCCCGCGGTGGCCGTGCCGCTGGGCAGGTCGCCGCGCAGCGCGACGAGGCGGCGGATGCCGCGCTCGCGGTAGGTGGCGAGGATCTCGGCGATGCTCTCGCGCGTCGCGCCGATGCACGACAGGTGCGCCGCGGCCTCGTGGCCCATCGCGGCGATCTCGCTGACGGTGGACAGCGTCTTCTCGCGCGTCGAACCGCCGGCGCCGTAGGTGACGCTGAAGAACTCGGGCTTCGTCGCCGCGAGTTCGGCCACCACGCCGCGCAGCTTCTCGCTGCCCACCGGCGTATTGGGCGGGAAGAATTCGAAGCTCACCGGCACCGGGGTGCGGATCTCATTCATCTGGTTTCTCCTCGGCGCGCGCTACCGGCCGCGCCCTGGCAAAGAATTCGCGGTTGCCGTCGCCACCCTCGATGGCGCTGGCAAACCAGGCCACGACCTGCAGGCCGCAATCGGCGCAGGCTGCGCGGATGCGCGCCTCGACGCGTGCGTAGGCCGCTGCATCGCGCACGATGCCGCCCTTGCCGATATCGGCCGGCTGCAGCTCGAACTGCGGCTTGGCCAGCATCAGCAGCTCGCCATCCGGCGTCAGCAAGGGCACCAGCGCCGGCAGCACCAGCGTCAGCGAAATGAACGACAGGTCGCCGACGATCAGGTCGAATTTTGGATCAAATGGGGCTGTAGCCAGCGTGGTTTCTTCGCTGTGCGCTATCAAATCATGAGCATTGAGCGCGCGCGCGTTGACGCCTTCGATGCAGCGCACGCGCGGGTCGGTGCGCAGCCTTTCGTGCAGTTGCCCATGCCCGACGTCGACGCCGACCACGTTCGCCGCGCCGTGCCGCAGCAGGCAGTCGGTGAAGCCGCCGGTCGACTGGCCGACGTCCAGGCAGCGCATGCCGGCCACAGCTATGCCTGCGCTCTCAAGCGCCCCTTCGAGCTTCAAGCCGCCGCGCGACACGTAGCGCAGCTCGGCCGCATCCTGCAGCGTGATCTCGGCCGCGAGCGGCAGCTCGTCGCCGTTCTTGCGCACCGCGCGCCAGCCAGCGTCCGCCGCGCCGGCACGCCAGCGCACGCCGGCCGCGATCAGCCGTTGCGCCTGTGCGCGCGACGCGGCCAGTCCGCGCTCGACGAGAAGTTGGTCAGCACGCATGGCATTGGCGCAGAACCCGTCGGTCGCGGGGCACCGCGGATCCGGCTTTGCCGGTCCGCTGGTGCCGCCCCCTTGCCAAGGGGGTTGGCGAAGCGACACGCAGTGCGCGCAGCCTGGGGGTTAGTAACGATACGTGTCGCTCTTGT
>JAFECV010000573.1 GCA_018241985.1 Pseudomonadota bacterium
ACGACCTGCGCACCAACAAGCACTTCACGCTCAAGACGCAGCCGCTGCGCTTCGAGGACTTGCAGGATTTCGTCGGGGCGTACCAGCCAGGCCAACGACACCGGCGCACGGAGTCGGAACGGTTCAAATACTTCAGCTACGACACGCTGACGGCCCGCGACAAGGCCAGCTTGGACATTTTCTGGCTCAAGGATGACAGCCTGGACGATCTGGACAGCCTGCCCGCGCCGGATGTGCTGGCGCAGGAAATCATCGAGCACCTGGAAGCGGCATTGGCTTCGTTCCGGGACGTCGCTGTCGGATTGCGGGGGCAAATGGTCGACGGTGCTGGCGAATTGTCGAGTTTCTCTCGGCGGTCTGGTGACTCCGAGTGGACCCAGCTTTCCGGAATTTCCTGATAGCTTCCCACCATCCCGCAGCAACCCGCACCGTTGCTTACAAGTCAGCACACGGTCAACTGTCCGCCTCCCGAAGGAGTCCGTCATGACCCATCACGACCCCCACGGCCTGGACCGTTTCGTGGAGGCGCAGGCGCCGGTCTATGACGCGGTGCGCGCCGAGCTGGCGGCGGGCCGCAAGACCAGCCACTGGATGTGGTTCGTGTTTCCGCAGCTGCGCGGGCTGGGTTCGAGCGCGATGGCGCAGCATTACGGCATCGCGTCGCTGGCCGAGGCGCAGGCCTATCTGGCGCATCCGCTGCTCGGGATGCGGCTGCGCGAAGGCGTCACGCTGCTGCTGGCGCTCGAGGGCCGCAGCGCGCGCGAGATCTTCGGCGCGATCGACGCGATGAAGCTGTGCTCGTCGCTGACCTTGTTCGCGCAGGCCGGCGGTGCCGGCGAGCCGCTGTTTCGCGAGGCGCTCGCGCGGTACTGCGGCGGCGTGGAAGACGCGCGCACCCTCGCGCTGCTGCGGGCCGCGGGCCGGCCGCCGGCTTAGCGGCCGCTATTCGGGTTGCGCGTGGGCGGCGACGCCTGCGCGAGCGCCTCGGCCAGCCGCAGCCGGACCTCGTCCATCAAGCCCGGCACGGTCCTTGGCGCGAGCGCCTGCGCGACGCTGACGGTGCGCGCGGCGTCGTAATGCCGGCCGCTGGCGATCGCCCGCTCGAACGCGTTCGCGCGCGCGGTCGTGGCGTCCAGATCCGCGTCGACCAGCAGCAGCGCATGCGCCAGCACCACATGCCGGCGCGGCGCGGCGCAGTCGGCCGGCAGCGGATGCCAGTACTGCGCGGTGCCGGCGATCTTGCGCGCGGCCGCCCCTTCGCCCCAGGCGAGGTTGAAGCGCCCGTCGCAGAACGAGCCCTGCACCGCCTGCCAGTGCGTCTCGACGCCGAGCGTGGTGAGCGGTCGCTGCAGCAGTTCGCACAGATGCCGGTAGACGGCGTCGGACCAGTCGCCCAGCAGCCCCTGCACGGTATAGGCCAGGCTCAGGTTCAGGATGCCCGGGCCCTGCGGCACCAGCCCGCCGCCGGACGGCCGCACGTGCACCGGCCAGCCGTCCCTTGCTGAGCGCGCGCATGCAGCCTCGAACCCGGGATGGCGGCGGTAGCTGCGCGGCACGACGAGCGACTGCGGCGCGGTCCACAGCCGCGCGACCGGCTGCGCGATGGGCTGCGCGGCGAGCGCGAGCAGCGAGCGCTCGGCCAGGGCCGGATCGGCCGGCACGTCGTCGGACTCGACCAGGCGAAAGCGCATCGCGCGATTGTGCGACCTTGCCGGCGCGTGTGTGGACTTGTGCCGGTGCCGGGCGCGCGCCCGCCGGCGCAGGCCCGGCCGCGGCGATCAGCCTGCGGCCACCTGCCGCAGCAGTGCCGCGTTCACCTCGCCCGCCTTCTCCAGCATCGCCATGTGGCCGGCGCCGTCGAACAGCAG
>JAFECV010000574.1 GCA_018241985.1 Pseudomonadota bacterium
CTGCGGCGCGAACACCAGCAGCGTCGCGTTGGCCGCCGGGATCATCGCCGACACCATGAACACGCAGCACAGCACCAGCAGCGACCAGCCGGCGAAGAAGCCCAGCGTGCGCCCGAACGTCATCGCGACCCACGCATACGAGGTGCCGGCGCTGGCCAGTGCCCGGTTCATGTGGATGAACGCGAATGCGATGCCGAACATGATCAGGCCGCAGACCAGCACGCTGGCCGGCGACAGCACGCCCGCGGTCGCGATGATGGTGGACGTGGTGATTTCGATGCTGTACGCCGGCGCGGTGCCGGCCACGCCCATCACCACCGATTCGCTGAGGCCCAGAGCGCCGGCTTCGAGCCCCGCCGGGTGCGGCACGGCTTGTGCAGCGTCGACGATGCGATCCCCAACGAAACGATCCATGGCGGCTGCTTTCGGAGTGCTTGCTATGTCCAGGGCGACGGCGCCGGCCGGAATGTACACCCATCGCGAGTCCCGGAACGACGACCATTACAGCTCAACGCTTTGACACCCCTTGCGCCTCCGCGTTCACCCTGCGGGCCAGCATCTGCAACGCGCGACTGCTAGAGTCGGATGACGGGACCGACGGGGCGGGTGCCTCGGAGAAGCAGCGATGATTTCGATAGGAAAACGGGCGATCGGGCTGCGGCTCGAACGCATGCGGGCCTCGCCGCTGTGGCGCGGCGAGGGGTTTCGCAACATCCACCCGGTGCTGCCGGGCCTGCGCGACAGCGCGGCGCCGCGCCCGACGCTGCGCGAATTCCTCGGCAACGGCGACCGGCGCGTGCCGCCCGGTCCGTTGCCCTCGGTCGATCCGCGCACTGGCTGGGCGCGGCGGCCCGACACGGGCCTGCGCGCGACCTGGCTCGGACATTCGACGGTGCTGATCGAGATCGACGGCCTCACCGTGCTGACGGATCCGGTCTGGGGGCCGCGCGCGTCGCCGTCGCGGCTGATCGGCCCGAAGCGGTTCCAGCCGGTGCCGATTCCGCTCCGGGCGCTGCCGGATATCGACCTGGTGATCGTGTCGCACGACCACTACGACCACCTGGACTACCCGACGATCCGCGCGCTGGCGAAGCGCGAGGTGCCGTTCGTCACTTCGCTCGGCGTCGGCGCGCACCTGCAGGCCTGGGGCGTGCCGCCCGAGCGCATCACCGAGCTCGACTGGTGGGAGGTGTACCGTCTGCCGGGCGCGGACCTGACGGTCACGGCCGCGCCGTCGCAGCATTTCTCGGGCCGCGGGCTGAAGGACCGCAACGGGACGCTGTGGTCGGCTATGGCGATCCGCACCGAGCGCCACGCGGTGTTCTTCAGCGGCGACACGGGCCTGACCACCGAATACGGCGCGATCCGCGAGCGGCTGGGGGCCTTCGACCTGGTGATGCTCGAGGTCGGCGCGTTCCACCCGGCCTGGGGCGACATCCACCTGGGCCCGGCCCATGCATTGGAGGCGCTCGCGCTGCTCGGCGGCGGCGCGTTCATGCCGGTGCACTGGGGCACCTTCGCGCTGGCGATGCACGCGTGGGACGAGCCGGCCGAAACCCTGCTCGAACTCGGGCCGAAACAGGGCGCGCAACTGGTGATGCCGCGCCTCGGCGAGCCGGTCGAGCCGGCGCGGGCGGAGCAGGTCACGCCGTGGTGGCGCGCGGCAGGCGTCGAACCGGTGCCGCGATCGGAACCTTCGGCGGCCTCGGCCGAGCCGCCCGCTGACATGCCGCTGCCGAAGGCGATGCCCTGGCCGCTGGATTGACATGCAACACCCCCAGTCTTCGCGCACTGCGTGTCGCTTCGCCAACCCCCTCGAGGGGGCTGAGGGCCGCGGCTCCGAGCCTGCCTGCGCAGGC
>JAFECV010000575.1 GCA_018241985.1 Pseudomonadota bacterium
CGCCGAGCTGGCCATCCACGACCTTCATCAGGTCGCCCTCGAGCTTGAGCCGCGCGGCCGCATCGTCCAGGCCGCTCGCGTCCTTGGCGATCGCGAAGGCCATCGCCACCTGGCCCTTGAGGTTGTCGGCAACGCCGACCACAGCCACCTCGGCGACGTTCGGGTGGCTGGACAGGCTCTCCTCGATCTCGCGCGTGCCCAGACGATGGCCGGCGACGTTGATCACGTCGTCGGTGCGACCGAGAATGAAGTAGTAGCCGTCCTTGTCGCGCACGCCCCAGTCGAATGTGCTGTACAGCCAGCGGCCGCCTGCCTGCGTCCAGTAGGTCTTGATGAAGCGCGCGTCGTCCTGCCACACGGTCTGCATGCAGCCCGGCGGCAGCGGGCCTTCGACCATAACCACGCCCTTGGCGTCGGCGCCGGTCATTTCCTCGCCAGTCGATTCGTCGACCAGCTTGACGTCGTAGCCGTACACCGCCTTGCCCGGCGAGCCGAACTTGCTCGGTGCCTCCTCGATGCCGTTGCAGATCGTCAGGATCGGCCAGCCGGTCTCGGTCTGCCAGTAGTTGTCGATGATCGGCCGGTCCAGGCTCTCGGCGATCCACTTCGCGGTCGGCTCGTCGAGCGGTTCGCCGGCCAAGAACAGCGCGCGCAGCGACGACAGGTCGTACTTCTTAAGATACGCTGGATCCTGCTTCTTGAGCACGCGCACCGCGGTCGGCGCGCTGAACATCGAGGTCACCTTGTACTTCTCGACCAGGCTCCACCAGATGCCGGCGTCGGGCCGTGTCGGCAAGCCCTCGTACATGATCGTCGCCATGCCGTTGAGCAGCGGGCCGTAGATGATGTAGCTGTGGCCGACGACCCAGCCGATGTCGCTGGTCGAGAAATAGGTTTCCCCCGGCTTTCCGAGGAAGATGTGGCGCATGCTCGCCGCCAGCGCCACGGCGTAGCCGCCGGTGTCGCGCTGCACGCCCTTCGGCACGCCGGTGGTGCCGCTGGTGTAGAGCGTGTAGCTCGGGTGCGTGGCATCGACCCAGGTGCAGGGCACCTGCGCGTTCAGGTGCTTGGCGCGCAGCGCCGCATAGTCCTCGTCGCGGCCGGCGACCGGCTTGAAGGCGGCCAGCCCGCGGTCGACCATCAGCACCTTGGCCGGCTTGTGCTGCGCGAGCCCGATCGCCTCGTCGAGCAAGCCCTTGTACGGCACGCCCTTGCCGCTGCGGCTTCCGGCGTCGGCGCTGACGATCAGCTTCGGCGTCGCGTTGTCGATGCGGCTGGCCAGGCTGTGGCTGGCGAAGCCGCCGAACACCACCGAGTGGATCGCGCCGATACGCGCGCAGGCCAGCATCGCGAAGCAGGCCTCGGCGATCATCGGCATGTAGATGAGCACGCGGTCGCCCTTGGTCACACCCAGCTCGAGCAGGATCGCCGCCATGCGCTGCACTTCGGCATGCAGATCGCGGAAGCTGTAGACCACCTCCCGGTCGACCTCGGTCGAAACCCAGATCAGGGCGTTCTGATCGGCGCGGTCCTTCAGGTGGCGGTCGACCGCGTTGTGGCACAGATTGGTCTGGCCGCCGGGGAACCACTGCACGAACGGCGGCCGGCTGTAGTCGCAGACCTTGTCGTAAGGCTTGTGCCAGTCGATCAGCTTCGCCTGCTCGGCCCAGAAACCGTCGCGATCCTCGAGCGAACGGCGGTAGAAATCGGCGTATTCGGTCATGTCCGTCTCCTCTCGTCTTGGAACCCGCATCGTGCCACAGCGGTCCGGCGCCGTTTCGTGACATACATCATCTGACTTCGACCTTCAGCGAGAAATCGTGGCCACGGCGGTCGCCGCCGACGGTCTCGACG
>JAFECV010000576.1 GCA_018241985.1 Pseudomonadota bacterium
GCGATCATCAGCGTCGGCGAGTTGGTGTTGCCGCTGGTGATGACCGGCATCGCGCCGGCGTCGACGACGCGCAGCGCGGCGATCCGCCCGCCGCGCCCGTCGCGCACGCGCAGCCGGCTGTCGAGCACCGCCTGGCGGTCGTCGTCCCGTCCCATCGCCGTGGTGCCGACCGGGTGGAAGATCGTGGTCGCGATGTCGCCGGCGAGGCGCGCGAGCTCGTCGTCGCTCTGGTACTGCGGACCGGGCTTCCATTCCTCGGGCCGGTATTGCCTGAGCGCCGGCTGCGACGCGATGCGGCGTGTGACGCGCAGCGAGTCGGCCGCGACCTTGCGGTCCTCTTCGGTCGCGAGGTAGTTCGGCGCGATCGCCGGCGCGTCCTCGGGGCGCGGGCTTCGGATTTGAACCGTGCCGCGGCTGGTCGGCTGCAGGTTGCAGACGCTCGCGGTGAACGCGGGAAACCGGTGCAGCGGCTCGCCGAACGCGTCGAGCGACAGCGGCTGCACGTGGTATTCCAGGTTCGGCCAGGCGTATTCCGGCGCGCTGCGGGTGAACGCGCCGAGCTGCGACGGCGCCATGCTCATCGGCCCGCTGCGCGTGAGCGCGTACTGCAGCGCGATGCGCGCCTTGCCGAGCAGCGAATTCGCCATCGTGTTCAGCGTCGGCACGCCCTGCACCTTGAACACCGCGCGGATCTGCAGGTGGTCCTGCAGGTTCGCGCCGACGCCGGGCAGGTCGGCGCGCACCGCGATGCCGTGACGCTGCAGCAGCTCGCCCGGGCCGATGCCCGACAGCTGCAGGATCTGCGGCGAGCCTATGCTGCCGGCGCACAGGATCACCTCGCGCGCGGCGCGGGCCGTGACCCGGCCGCTGCCGGTGCGCACCTGCACGCCGCTGCAGCGCAGGCCGCCACCCGCGTTCGTCTCGAACTCGAGGCGCTCGACCTGCGCGCCGGTCCACAGCTCGAAGTTCGGCCGGCCGTAGCAGGTCGGCCTGAGAAACGCGCGCGCCGCGTTCCAGCGCCAGCCGGCGCGCTGGTTCACCAGAAAATAGCCGACGCCCTCGTTGCTGCCGCGGTTGAAGTCGTCGGTGGCCGCGATGCCGGCCTGCTGCGCGGCGGCGGCGAACGCGTCCAGGATGTCCCAGCGCAGCCGCTGGCGTTCGATGCGCCACTCGCCGCCGGCGCCGCGCTCGCGCAGGCGGCGCAGGTACGGGCCGGCCGCGCCGTCCAGCAACTCCGGGAGCCGGCCCTTCGCGCCGTGCAGCGCGTCGGCGCCGGCAAAGTAGTCCTCGTGCAGCTTGAAGTACGGCAGCACGCTGGTCCAGCGCCACGCGTCGTCGCCGGTGCGCCGCGCCCATTCGTCGTAGTCGCGCGACTGGCCGCGCATGTAGATCATGCCGTTGATGCTGGAGCTGCCGCCCAGCGTCTTGCCGCGCGGGTAGCGCAGGCTGCGCCCGTTCAGGCCCGGATCGGGCTCGGTCCGGTACAGCCAGTCGGTGCGCGGGTTGCCGATGCAGTACAGGTAGCCGACCGGGATGTGGATCCAGAGGTAATCGTCCTTCGCTCCCGCTTCGATCAGCAGCACGCGCCTGGAGGCGTCTGCGCTCAGCCGGTTCGCCAGCAGGCAACCGGCGGTGCCGGCGCCGACGATCACGTAGTCGAACGTCGCATCGCTCATGGGAATGAATCACCCCCAGTCTGCGCGCACTGCGTGTCGCTCCGCCAACCCCCTGCGAGGGGGCACCGCCAGCGGCCGGGCCAAGCCCGTCCGCGGCGGTCGCTTGCATGGCCTGCTCCGCGGCCTTCGGTACCTCTTGGGTTCATGCGATTCGGGCGGCGCGCACCGCCCGTCTTC
>JAFECV010000577.1 GCA_018241985.1 Pseudomonadota bacterium
CAGCCGCATTGTGTTGCATTGCAGCCTTGACAACTTCGCGTGGATAAACCGACGTCTGCGTCAGGGTGCCGCGAAACATCACCTCGGTGTCGATGATGCGCTGCTGTGCATCGAGGAAGACCACTAGGAATATCTCGTGCTCGAGATTGGCAAAGCGCAGGCGCAGCCATTCCTTGAAGGCGGCCGGACTGTTCACCATCGGTCGAAGGATCCAGTCGTGTCGCAGATCCCACATCAACAGTTCTCTGGCGAGATCCAGCATGCGCTGCAGGCGTTGCTGTCGGGATGCCGGTGCCGCCAAGGGCAATGCCGCCTGGATGTATGGATGGCTGTCTGCTGCGATCGGCTCGGCATGCCCTGGCGAAAGCAGTTCGTTGATGAGAGCTTGGTCGCTCATGAGCGTGATTTCCACGGCGTACTCCTTGATTGAAAAGCAAGGGAACGCCAATTCCCACAGGGATGGCGTCCCCGGTGGGAAGAAGGTGCGCAACGGTTGTCGGCACGGTGGTGTTGGCAGGTAACGACTGCGACGCCGGCCAGTCGCCGGAGAACCTCCATCAGGAGGAAAATGGATACTGGCAGTGTGGCCTTGGCCTCCCGGAGTCACAAGGGGGAAAACCTGTGCGGGCAGGAAACAGTGGTGATTGACGTGGAATTCATTCCCAAATTCGGATGGCGATTTCACAGTAGTGTCGCCAGTCGTCAACACCAGAGAGGGCAGAAGTGTGTGACATGCAGTCTGGCGACACTCAAAAATCACTCGACTGTCATTCAAGAAATCTTTTGACCAAGTCCTGTTAATTCGCCCTCAAATTCGCTTTTTTGCGTCAGCATGGTGCCTCAAGGGGTTTCACCATGATCCGACTGGGCTCCCAGATCCGATTGACGCAGAAGGAAATCGAGTATTTCCGTTGGCTGACCGACATCGAGCCAGTCGGCGTCCGCACGCGCGCTGATCTGGATACATATGTGGCGAAATGCAAAGCGCACTATTGGGGCATGTCGCAGGACACGCAGTTCCTTCACTGGATGATCGACCAGGAGGTTGCGCGTTGCCTGGCGGCGTGAGCTTGCAACAGGGGGCGTGAGGCTGTCGGGTAGCGCTTGCGGGTGAAGCATCCCATTCCCCCGGCCAGGCGGCCGGGAGAACAAGATGCATGGCTCAGCCAGCGGCTTGAGCCGCTCGGGGCGCCGAGTCCACCGTTGCGGATTCCGCCGGCGGGGAGGCGGGTGTCTCTGCGATGGCGGGCGCCTTGAATGCTGCGCGTGCGGCACGTACCTTCGGATTTTTCGCCAGACGCTGGACCTGCGCCATGGCGGGCTCGGAAGCTTCCTCGGGCAGGCAGGCTGCGGCGAGATCACTTCCACGTCCCAACGCGCGCCGCGCATTCGCCGGAAACCGGAGGAACAGGCAGCCGAGCAGCCAGCGTACGAAGCGGCCGAAACGCTGGTTGCGTGCCTCGCGCGCCTGGTGCAGGCGCAGCGATTCGCGACAGCACAGGTACAGCGCCAGGTGCTCCCGCTTCATCTCGTGGTCGGTATCCAACTGCGCCAACACCTCGGCGGCGATCGCCGGATCCTTGCCGGCGCGCCGGTAGAAAGACACCCAGGCGCGTTCCTCCTCGAGGCCGATGGCGCTGCGCTTGGGGCGGACTCGCGCTGCGGTCAGGTTCATGCTTCTATCTCCTTGCTTGTGGGAAGCGTGCCCAGACCCATTCGGGAGGCGTCAGTCTCCCCGGGTTGTGGCGGTGTGCCGGCTTGCTAAGCTGGCATCCCACACGCCTTGGACAGCCCACACATGCTTCGTGCAGGCCACTCACTCCGGTTCACGCCCACCGAAATCGA
>JAFECV010000578.1 GCA_018241985.1 Pseudomonadota bacterium
GCCGGCGCGAGAAAACCGAACGCGAGGCGGCCGAGCAGGCCCGCACCGACGCGGCGCAGGCCCGCGCGGCCGGTGAGGCGGTGGCGCAGTGGAGCGCGGCCAGCGAATCAGGTGCCAGCGCCTACCTGGCCCGCAAGGGCGTGCAACCGTATGGCGTGCGCTTCGCGGCCGATGGATGGCTGCTGGTGCCGGTGCGCAACGAGGCCGGCGAGCTGGTGAACCTGCAACGCATCGCCCCCGCCAAGCCCAGCGACGGCGCCCCCGAAAAGCTGTTCCTCAAAGGTGGCCGCAAACGCGGCTGTTGGCACTGGTGCGGAGATCCCGCCGGCGCTGCGGCGCTGCTGCTGGCCGAGGGCTATGCCACGGCCGCGAGCGTGCATGAAGCGACGGGCCGCCCGGTGGCGGTGGCCTTCGATGCCGGCAACCTGGGCCACGTGGCCCGCGCCCTGCGCCAGCAACACCCGGCCGCGCTGATCGTGGTGTGCGGCGACGATGATCGCGCCACCGCGGCGAAGACAGGCAACAACCCCGGCCGCGACAAGGCCACGGCGGCGGCCCGGCCCGTGCGGGGCCTGGCGCTGTTCCCCGAGGGCCTGCCCGAGGCCGGCAGCGACTTCAACGACCTGCACCAGGCGGTGGGATTGGATGCGGTGCGCCAGCAGATCGAGGTCGGCATCGAAGCGCACCAGGCCGGCCAGCGAGCCGCACAAGCCGCGAACGGCCGCCGGCCGGGGCAAGGTGGCGGCGAACGCGATGCAGCGCCCAGCGGGGCCGCTGGCGATGATGGCGAGACGTTCGATCCTTTCATCGTGAACGATGCCGGCGTGTGGCACCAGGGCGTTGACCATGACGGCAAGCCGAAGTCGCCCGAATGGGTCTGCTCACGCCTGGAGGTCGAGGCGCTGACTCGCGACCAGGACGGCGCCGGCTGGGGCTATCTGCTGAGCTTCGCCGACCCGCTCGGCCACGCCAAGCAATGGGCGATGCCTTCGCGCATGCTGGCCGGCGATGGCACCGAGGCCCGCGCCACGCTCATGAGCATGGGCCTGCGCATCGCCACGGCGGTACGCGCCCGCAACCTGCTCACGCAATACATTCAGACGCGCCAGCCCGGCGACTTCGCGACCTGCACCGACCGCATAGGCTGGCATGGCCGCGCCTTCGTGCTGCCCAAGGAAACCATCGGCGACGATGCCGAACGCATCGTGTTTCAGACCGACAACGCGATCGAAAACACGTTCCGCACCAAGGGCACGCCCGAGCAGTGGCGCGATCGCATGGCGGCGCCGTGCGTCGGCAATTCGCGCCTCGCGTTCGCAGTGGCCTGCGCCTTCGCCGGTCCGCTGCTGCGGCCGGCCGGCGTGGAGTCCGGGGGCTTTCACTTTCGCGGCGACAGCTCGAGCGGCAAGACCACGGCGTTGAAGGTGGCGGCCAGCGTGTACGGCGGCGCGAGCTACCTGCAGCGCTGGCGCACCACGGACAACGCGCTCGAGGCCACGGCAGCTCAGCACAGCGACTGCCTGCTGATCCTCGACGAACTGGCGCAGGTCGACCCCAAGACAGCCGGCGAGTGCGCCTACATGCTGGCCAACGAGCAATCGAAGGCCCGCGCCACGCGCACCGGCACGCCACGCGCCCGGTTGACCTGGCGGCTGCTGTTCCTGTCGGCGGGGGAACTCGGCCTGTCCGACCACATGGCCGAGGGCATGAAGCGCGCCCGCACCGGGCAGGAAGTGCGAATGGCCGACATTCCAGCCGATGCCGGCGCCGGCATGGGTGCGTTCGAGCGCCTGCACGGCCATGAGAGCGGCGCAGCATTCGCACGCCACATCACGGCGCAGGCC
>JAFECV010000579.1 GCA_018241985.1 Pseudomonadota bacterium
TGATCGACGTCGGCATGGTCACGACGCCGATGCTCTACTTCGCCGCCAGCACGCTTTGCGCGAGCGGCATCCAGGTGACCGGCAGCCACAACCCGCGCGACCACAACGGCTTCAAGATGGTGCTCGCCGGCCGCGCGATTTACGGCGACGAGATCCAGGCGCTCGGCCGCCGCATCGAATCCGACGACTGGCAGCGCCGGCCCGGCGGCAGCGTGCGCGCGGTCGACCTGTTCGACGCGTACCGGGACCGGATCGCGTCCGACGCGAAGCTCGCGCGGCCGATGCACGTCGTCGTCGACTGCGGCAACGGCGTCGCCGGCGCTTCGGCGCCCGCCGTGCTGCGCGCGCTCGGCTGCCGCGTGACCGAACTGTTCACCGAGGTCGACGGGAGCTTTCCCAATCATCATCCGGACCCGAGCAAGCCCGAGAACCTGCGCGACGTGGTGCGCGCGCTCGAAACGTCGGACGCCGAGCTCGGCCTCGCGTTCGACGGCGACGGCGACCGGCTCGGCGTCGTCACCAAGGGCGGCCAGACGATCTACCCGGACCGCCAGCTGATCTTGTTCGCGCAGGACGTGCTCTCGCGCGTACCGGGCGGCACCGTCGTGTTCGACGTGAAATGCTCGCAGCGGCTCGCGCCGGCGATTGCCGCCGCCGGCGGCCAGCCGCTGATGTACAAGACCGGCCATTCGCTGATCAAGGCGCGCATGCGCGAACTGGGTGCCCCGCTCGGCGGCGAGATGAGCGGCCATGTGTTCTTCAAGGAGCGCTGGTACGGCTTCGACGACGGCACCTACGCGGCCGCGCGCCTGCTCGAAATCCTGAGCCGCTCGCCCGACGCGAGCGCGGTACTCGAAGCGCTGCCGACCAGCCATTCGACGCCCGAGCTGAACGTGCCGTGCGCCGAGGGCGAGCCGCCGCAACTGGTGCAACAGGCGATGGCGCTCGGCCGCTTCGACGCGCCGGCGCAGGTGTCCACCATCGACGGGCTGCGCGTCGACTGGCCCGACGGGTTCGGCCTGATGCGCTCGTCCAACACCACGCCGGTGCTGGTGCTGCGCTTCGAGGGCCACACGCCCGAGGCGCTGGCGCGCATCGAGGGCGAGATGCTGGCGCTCTTGCGCCGCGTCAAGCCCGACGCGAAGCTCGCGCAGCCGGCGCACTGAGCATTCGACCCGATCGATCGTCGATGCGTGGCCTGTACTCGCTGCTGATGTGGCTGGTGCAGCCGCTGCTCAGGCGCAAACTCGCGCGCCGCGGCGCGGCCGAGCCCGGCTACCTGCAGGCGGTGGGCGAGCGCTTCGGCCGCTATTCCATGCCGGCCGAAGGCGGCTTCGTCTGGCTGCACGCGGTGTCGCTCGGCGAAACGCGCGCCGCCGCGATCCTGCTGCGCCAGCTGCGCGAACGCCTGCCCGGCATGCGGCTGTTGCTGACGCACGGCACCGCGACCGGACGTGCCGAGGGCGAGCGGCTGCTCGAGCCGGGCGACGTGCAGGTCTGGCAGCCGTGGGACACGCCTTGCGCGGTGCGGCGCTTTCTCGCGCATTTCCGCCCGCGCATCGGCGTGCTGCTCGAAACCGAAGTCTGGCCGAACCTGGCCGCCGTCTGCCGCGAGCAGCGGGTGCCGGTGGTGCTGGCGAACGCGCGGCTGAGCGAGCGATCGCTCGAGCGCGCGCTGCGCCTGGCCTGGCTCGCGAAGCCGGCGTACCGCTCGCTCGCCGCGGTCTGGGCGCAGACCGAGCTCGGCGCCGAGCGGCTGCGGCGTCTCGACGCGCCGGTGCAGGCGGTGTTCGGCAACCTGAAGTTCGACGCGACGCCCGACGCGGCGCAGATCGCAACCG
>JAFECV010000057.1 GCA_018241985.1 Pseudomonadota bacterium
AGGGCCGCTGCTCAAGCTCTACCGCACCGATGCCGAGGCGCTGCAGGCGCTGAAAGGAGCCGCGGCGACCGCACCTGCCGCCGCCGACGCGGACGCCGGGCCGCTCACGCCGTAACGATCCAGCCTTCCAGCGGATCCACGTCCAGCGGCAGGCCATAGAGCGGCGCCCCTTGCGCATGCCGGAGCTGCGCCCAGCCAGCCTGCAGCAGGCACAGCACCGCGTCGAGCCGGTCGCCGCGCGCGTCTTCGATCAGCGCGTTGCGCTGCGCGGCATCGAGCTCAAGCCGCAGGCCGAGGCGCGTGCGGCCGCTCTCCAGCGCGTCGATCAGCGTGCGGCGGGCGAGCAGCCGGTCCGCGGTCTGCCTGGCCGCGCTGTCGCTCTTGTAGCTGCGCCGCCCGAGGATCTCGCGCGCGAGCAAGCCCGGATAGCCTTCGAGCGCGACTCGCGCCGGGTTGCCATCCTGCAGGCCGGGCAGATGCACGCCGGCATCCCGCAGCCGGGGCACGCCCGCGTGCAGCATCAACGCGACCGGCGGGTTCACCCATTTCATCGACGGGCTGGAGCCGGCCGGTCCGTCGGTCCTGCGGTGCGCGAACTTCTTCCCGGCGGGCCGCGCGGCGCAGAACGCGACGAAGCGCTCGCGGATCTGCTCGCGCGTGAGCAAGGCGTACTGCTCGATGCAGGCGCCCCACTCGGTGGGCCAGCCGAGCCAGGCGACCAGTTCGCGCGGCAGGCCGAACGGGAAATCGAACGCGCCGACCCACGGGCCGGGCCGGTGCAACCACGCCCCGAACGCGTCCAGCGACGTCAGATGCTCCAGTTTCAATAGCACGACTGCAGCACCAGACCTTCGCCCGAGCGCGATAACGATGGTTTTTTCGCGGCGCGGGCGGCTCGAGAAGTCGCAGCCGAGCAGCGTGGGTTCGTCGGCTTCGGCTTCGGCTCCGCGCCGCACTTTGGCCACGGTCACGCCTGCGCCCATGGCTCAGCCCAGCGCCAGCGCGACCACGCCGAACGCGATCAGCGCCGCTCCGGCGATGCGCGGCACGCGCTCGCCCTCGCCCAGCAATTGCCCGCCGAGCAGCGCCGCGAACAGCATCGACACCTCGCGCGCCGGCGCGACGTGCGACAGCGGCGCCATCCGCATCGCGTACAGCACCAGCACGTACGCGACCGGGCTGGCAACGCCGATCAGCAGCGCGTGCTTCCACTGCCGGCGCCAGTGCGCGGCCGTCGTGCCGCGGTCGCGCATCACGGCCGGCGCGAAGAACAGCAGCCGCACGATGTTGCCGATGTAGTCGACCAGGATCGGCGACAGCACCAGCACCTTGACCGCGACGCCGTCGACCACCGTGTAGCCGGCGATGAACACACCGGTCAGCAGGCCATAGCGCAGGCCCGCCTGCAGTCGCCCCGCCTGCACCGGGTCGTGCGCGCCAAGCCAGATCTTCGGCCCGCCCGCGATCAGGAAGACGCCGGACACGACGCCGGCGATGCCGAGGGCTCCGCCGATGGTCAGGCGCTCGCCCAGCAGCGCGATCGCCGCGAGCGACGCGAGCAGCGGACCCGAGCCGCGCGCGAGCGGATAGACCACGGTCAGGTCGGCCCGGCGGTAGCCGCGCAGCAGCGCGACGAAATACAGGCAGTGCAGCGCCGCGCTCGCGACGATCAACCGCCATTCGGGGACGCCCCAGCCGGGCACGTCGCGCGCGGCGAGCCACAGGCCGAGCGGCGCCCAGAACAACATCTGCACGAGGCTGGTGAGCGCCGCGAAGCGGACGTCGCCGCCGGCCTTCTTCGCCGCGATGTTCCAGCCGGCATGGATCAGCCCGGCCAGCAGCACCAGCGCCAGCGCGCTAGCGGACATGATGGATCGGTGCGAGGCGCCGGCAGCGAACCGCTCGCCGATGCGCGGGTCCGGCCACGCCCACTTTTTTCAGGCGCGACCGCAGATCGCGGCGGTGGCGGCGAGTTCCTCGAGCAGCGCGAGAGACACCTTGCCCGACACCGCGTACGGGTCGAGCTCGGGCCGCTCGGAATACTTCATCAGGATGTTCGCGTTGATCTGCGACAGGTTCACCTGCCCCATGGTCCAGCCGCCGAAGCGGCGCTCGAGGATTTCCTCGTACTCGAGCAGCATCACGTCCTTGTGCCGCGGATCGCGCTGGATCTGCCCGTACAGTTCGTTCACCTGCATGCGGCCGCCTTCGATCGCCTGCAGGAACACGCCGCTGCCGTAGCACAGGATGCCGGTGATGCCGCCGTCCGGGTTGTGCTGCCGCGCCGACGCCAGGATGGCCTCGATCGCGGCCGGGCTCGCATCGACCGCGCGGCTGGTGTAGAGCAGGCGCACGAGCATGGTTTCTTGAACCCTTCTAGTCCTTCTGCGGAATCAGCGACAGGAATTCGCGGCGCAGGTTCGGATCCTTCAGGAACGCGCCGCGCATCACCGAGTTGATCATCTTGCTGTCAAGGTCCTTCACGCCGCGCCAGGCCATGCAGTAGTGGCTGGCCTGCATCACGATCGCGAGGCCGTCGGGCTGGGTCTTGCGCTGGATCAGGTCGGCCAATTGCACCACGGCCTCCTCCTGGATCTGCGGCCGGCCCATCACCCATTCGGCCAGCCGCGCGTACTTCGACAGCCCGATCACGTTGGTGTGTTCGTTCGGCATCACCCCGATCCACAGCTTGCCGATCACCGGGCATAGATGATGCGAGCAGGCGCTGCGCACGACGATCGGGCCGACGATCATCAGCTCGTTCAGGTGCTCGACGTTCGGAAACTCGGTGATCGCCGGCGCGTGCACGTAGCGGCCATTGAACACTTCGCGCAGGTACATCTTGGCGACGCGCCGCGCGGTGTTGCGCGTGTTGTGGTCGCCGTCGGTGTCGATCACCATGCTTTCGAGCACCGCCTTCATCTTCTCGGTGACTTCGTCGAGCAGCAGGTTGAGTTCGCCCGGTTCGATGAAGTCGGCGATGTTGTCGTTCGAATGAAAGCGGCGCCGCGCGGCGAGCAGGCGTTCGCGGATCCGCGCCGACACCGGCCGGCCTTCGGTGGTCGCTGCGGGGCTCATGGCGTCGGGTGTTTGCTGGAACATCACCGCATGGTACCAGCGATTGACATGCAACGGATTCTTGCCATTTTTGCCCCCAAGGGCCCGCCCCTGCTTCGCCTTCCGCTATCAGATCAGGAGCATCCGGAGCCTGCCGCGGTCCGGCCCGCTCAGTAGCGGTAGCCGGTCAGGAACAGCGCGACGCGCATCAGGCCGAGCGCGATGCGCTCGCCGAGCCGCTGCCGCCAGGGGCGGTTCGCGTAGTCGGCCGGATCGACGCGCCGGCCGCCGTGCTCCATCGCGCCGAGCAGCCGCGCGCGCAGGTCGGCGGCGATCGCCGCGTCGTCGACCACCATGTTGGCCTCGCGCGCGAGCAGCAGCGAGAGCGGCTCCAGGTTCGACGAGCCCACCGTGACCCAGTGACCGTCGATCACCGCGACCTTGGCGTGCAGGAAGCTCGCGCCGTATTCGTGGATCTCGACGCCCGCGTCCAGCAGCTGGCGGTACACCGGCCGCGTCGCGTGGAACTGCATGAACGACTCGTAGCGGCCCTGCAGCAGCAGCAGCACGCGCACGCCGCGCTCCGCCGCCAGCTCCAGCGCGCGGCGGAGCTTGCGGCCCGGGACGAAATAGGCGTTCGCGATCACGACCTCCTGCCGCGCATCGGCGATCGCCTTGCGGTACGCGCGCTCGATGCGGCCGCGGTTGCGCAGGTTGTCGCGCAGCAGCAGCAGTGCGCGGGTCGGGCGCTGCTGCCCCGGGTTCGCCGTGGCCCTGCGGCGCACGCGCAGCATGCGCCGCGCCGGCGTCGGGCGCAGCGCGCCAAGCGCGGCCGGCAGGTCGCTGCGGCCCACCTCACGCATCAGCTGCATGCGCCACCACAGCCGCGCCATCGCCGCGCGCACCTCGAGCGCGAGCGCGCCCTGCGCGCGCAACGCGAAATCGAGCCGCGGCGCGGCCAGCGTCCCATGGCTCGGATCGTGCAGGTCGTCCACGATATTGATGCCGCCGCAGAACGCGACCCGGCCGTCGACGGCGCACAGCTTGCGGTGCAGCCGGCGCCAGCGGCTCGGCGCCAGGTACCCGAGCGGCCCCAGCGGCGCGTACACCCGCCACTGCACGCCCGCGCGATCGAACCGGGCGCGCCATGAGGGCGGCAGCGCGCCGGTACCGGCGCCGTCGACCACCAGATGCACCACCACGCCGCGCCCGGCCGCGCGCATCAGCGCCTGGGCGACATCGGCGCCGCTCGCGTTGAAATCGAAGATATAGGTCTCGAGCCAGACCTCGGCCAGCGCACCGTCGATCGCCGCGATCAGCGCCGGAAAGAATTCCCGGCTGCCCTGCAGCAGCCGGATGCCGTGCCCGTCGGAACGCTCGGGGCCCGGCTCCGCCATCTCAGATTTCGAACTCGGCGATCAGCGGTAGATGGTCCGACATGCGCCACCACGTCCGCCCCTTCGGAATGAACTGGCGCACCGGTTTGAGGCCGCGCGCGTACACGTGATCGAGCTGCACCATCGGCATGCGCGCCGGAAAGGTCGCGTTGCGCACGTCCTCGATCGCGACCAGGTCGATATCGCGCATCGAGCGCCTGATGCGTGCGCCCCAGTCGTTGAAGTCGCCGGCCACCAGCACCGGCTCGCCCGCAGGCACCTCGCGCTCGATGAACCGCGCCAGTTGCGCGACCTGGCGCGTGCGGCTGGCCGGAATCAACCCCAGGTGCACGACGATCACGTGCACCGGCCGACCGCGCACCTGCACGGTCGCGTGCAGCAGGCCGCGCTGCTCGAAACGGTGGTCGGACATGTCCTCGTGCTGCGTTTCGACCACAGGCCAGCGCGACAGCAGCGCGTTGCCGTGCTCGCCGTGGCGCGTCACCGCGTTGGTGCGGTACACCGCCTCGTAGCCGTTCGGCGCGAGGTACTCGGCCTGCGGCAGATCCGGCCACAGCGTGAAGTATTCCTGCTCGCGCCGGTGCAGCTTGCGCACCTCCTGCAGGCACACCATGTCGGCGTCGATCAGCTCCATCGCGTGGCCGAGGTTGTGGATCTCCAGCCGACGGCTCGGCCCTATCCCTTGCACCCCCTTGTGGATGTTGTAGGTCGCCACGCGCAGCGTCGTCATGTCAAAAACTCTACTCCAGAAACCTCGGCAACAACAGGATGGCTTCGGCGTTGGACGGGGAAAAGCACCGGTCCGCCGCCTCGCACCAAGGCCACCACCCATATGAAGTGTGTTCGCGCGGATTCAACACCACGGCCGCATCCGCCGGCACCTGCAGGCCAAAGACGTGCTCGGTGTTCGTCATGACGCCGGGCGCGTAGCGGTGGCGCCACTGCGGGTAGATGCTGTAGACGTTCGCCAGCCCCCAATCGCGCAAGCTGCAGCCGTTGGCGGCGGCGTCGATGCCGGTCTCCTCGCGCACCTCGCGCAGCGCGGTGTCGACGAGCGGTTCGGAGGCGTCGCGCTTCGATCCGGTCACCGACTGCCAGAACGCGTCGGACGCGTCGGCACGGCGCATCAGCAGCACGTCGAGCGCGGCGGTGTGGATCACCACCAGTACCGATTCCGGGATTTTGTAGTGCCTTGACATCTCAGCCGTGCGCCGCATGCGCAGCAATATTCTGCGCGTGCGCCGTTGCCGGAGTCGGCAACGCGGCCTATGCGGGCTGGGCCGGTTCCGGATTGCGCAGGCGGATGTGCAGCTCGCGCAGCTGCTTTTCGTCCACCGGCGACGGCGCCTGCGTCAGCAGGTCCTGCGCACGCTGCGTCTTCGGGAACGCGATCACGTCCCGGATCGACTCGGCGCCGGTCATCAGCGTGACGATGCGGTCCAGGCCGAACGCCAGGCCGCCGTGCGGCGGCGCGCCGTACTGCAGCGCGTCGAGCAGGTAGCCGAACTTCGCGCGCGCCTCCTCCGGCCCGATCTTCAGCGCATCGAACACCTTGCTCTGCACGTCGGCGCGGTGGATGCGCACCGAGCCGCCGCCGAGCTCCCAGCCGTTCAGCACCATGTCGTAGGCCTTGGCCATGCAGGCGCCCGGGTCGCTGTCCATCCGCTCCTCGTGGCCGTCCTTCGGGCTGGTGAACGGATGGTGCACCGCGACCCAGCGCGCCTCGTCCTCGTCGAACTCGAACATCGGAAAGTCGACCACCCACAGCGGCGCCCAGCGGTCCTCGAACAGGCCGCTCTTCTTGCCGAACTCGCTGTGGCCGATCTTCAGCCGCAGCGCGCCGATCGCGTCGTTCACCACCTTGGCCCGGTCCGCGCCGAAGAACAGCAGGTCGCCGCTTTGCGCGCCGGTGCGGCGCAGCAGCTCGGCCAGCGCCGCGTCGTCGAGGTTCTTCACGATCGGCGACTGCAGGCCCGGCCACCGCGTGGTCCCTTCGGGTCCGGGACCCTTGTCCGCATCGTTGACCTTGATGTAGGCCAGCCCCTTGGCGCCGTAGATCTTCACGAACTCGGTGTAGCCGTCGATCTCGCCGCGCGTCAGGCCCGAGCCTTCGCGCGCGCCGCCGGGCACGCGCAGCGCGACGACCCGGCCGTTCTTCATCTGCGCGGCGCTCTGGAACACCTTGAATTCGACGCGGGCCATCAGGTCGGTCAGTTCGGTGAATTCGAGCTTGACGCGAAGATCGGGCTTGTCCGAGCCGAACCGGTGCATCACCTGCTGGTAGCTCAGCACCGGGAACGCGCCGAGGTCGGTATCGAGCGCATTCCTGAACACCGTGACGATCATCTGCTGGAACAGCGCGCGGATCTCCTCCTCGCCGAGGAACGAGGTTTCGATGTCGATCTGCGTGAACTCCGGCTGCCGGTCGGCGCGCAGGTCCTCGTCGCGGAAGCACTTGGTGATCTGGTAGTAGCGGTCGAAGCCGGCGACCATCAGCATCTGCTTGTACAGCTGCGGCGACTGCGGCAGCGCGAAGAACATGCCTGCGTTCACGCGCGACGGCACCAGGTAGTCGCGCGCGCCCTCGGGCGTGCTCTTGCCCAGCATCGGGGTCTCGATGTCGATGAAGCCGTGCGCGTCGAGGAACTTGCGCACCTCCATCGCGACCCGGTAGCGCAGCATCAGGTTGCGCTGCATGTAGGGCCGGCGCAGGTCGAGCACCCGGTGCGTGAGGCGCGTGGTCTCGGACAGGTTGTCGTCCTCCAGATGGAACGGCGGCGTGACCGACGGGTTCAGCACCTTCAGTTCGTGGCACAGCACCTCGACCTTGCCGCTGCGCAGGTTGGCGTTGACCGTGCCCTCGGGCCGTTCGCGCACCAGCCCGGTCACCTGCACGCAGAATTCGTTGCGCAGATCCTCGGCCAGGCTGAACATCTGCGCGCGCTCCGGGTCGCAGACCACCTGCACCGAGCCTTCGCGGTCGCGCAGGTCGACGAAGATCACGCCGCCATGGTCGCGCCGGCGGTTCACCCAGCCGCACAGGGAAACGGATTGGCCCAGCAGGGCCTCGGTCACCAGACCGCAGTAATGGGATCGCATCGCCATGTCATCTGTTCTCGGGTTTTCTGCCGTATGAAATCTAGTCGGGGCCGATCTGGCGCAAGCGCGATCGCGGCGGCGCCGGATCGGTTGGCCCGGGCGCGACCACGCCCATCGAGATCACGTATTTCAGCGCCTCGTCGACGCTGATGTTCAGTTCGACGCAGTCGCTGCGCGGCAGCATCACGAAGTAGCCGCCGGTCGGGTTCGGCGTGGTCGGCACGTAGATGCTCAGGCAGTCGGGCGGCAGGTGGTTGGCCGCATCGCCGCCGGGCAGGCCGGTCACGAAGCCGATGGTCCACATGCCCTGATGCGGCCACTGCACCAGCACCGCGGTGCGAAACGCGTTGCCCTTGCCGGAAAACAGCGTGTCCGACACCTGCTTGACGCCGGTGTAGATCGAGCGCACGACCGGGATGCGCTGCAGCAGCGCGTCGGACCAGTCCAGCAGCCGCTTGCCGAGGAAATTGCTCGCCGCCGCGCCGACCGCCAGCACCACCGCGATCGCCAGCAGCGTCCCCAGGCCCGGGATGTGGAACCCGAACACCCGGTCCGGCTGCCAGCTCTCGGGCAGGATCAGCAGGGTCTGGTCCAGCGTGCCGACGATCCACTTGAGCACCCACAGCGTGATCGCGACCGGCACGATCACCAGCAGGCCGGACAGCAGCCATTTGCGCACGCGGGCCATCATCGCGGTCAGGTCTTGGTGTCGGTGCCGCCGGCGGGCGCGGAAGATGCGGGCGCCCCGGTAGCGGCGCCGGCACCGGCCTTGTCTCCGGCCGCCGCGCCGTTCGCCCCCGCCGATCCGGACGGTGCCGCTGTCGCCGCCGCGTCGGACGAGCCGTTCGATCCGCCTGCGCCGTCGGCCTTGCCCTGCTCCTTGCCTTCCGTTTTGCCGTTCGCCTTGCCGGCGTCGCCGTTGCGGAAGTCGGTCGCGTACCAGCCCGATCCCTTCAGCCGGAATCCGGCCGCCGTCACCTGTTTCTTGAAGGCGGGCGCGCCGCAATGCGGGCAGATGGTGAGGGGAGCATCGGCGAGCTTCTGCAGCACATCCTGGCTGTGCCCGCAGGACTCGCATCGGTAGGCGTAGATCGGCATGACTTAAGGGGAGCGCACTGTGGCGGCGCGAAACCCTAAATTATAGGCAACGGCCCCAGATTCAAGCCCGGCACGGTCAAGCCGGGCGCGGCTCGCGCACGGGCCGCGTCAGCCCGAGGTGGCGAGCCGGTGGTGCGGCGCGCGGCTGTTCCGGATCGCCTGCGGCCCGAGCGAGCCGATCACCATCGCGGCGAATGCGGCCAGCAGGCCGGCCAGTTGCGCGGGAAACTCGTCGCCGGCCGGCGTCGCCAGAAACAGCACCCAGGCCAGCAGGCCGAGCACGATCGAGAACACCGCGCCCTGCGTGGTCGCGCGCTTCCAGTACAGCCCGAACACCAGCGGGACGAACGCGCCGACCAGCGTGACCTGGTACGCCTCCGACACCATCTCGTAGATCGACGTGCCTTCCATCCGGATCGCATAGACCAGCACCAGCGCGCTGAACACCAGCACCGTGACGCGCATGTTGCGCAGCTCCTGGCGGTCGCTCATGCGCGGACGGAACTGGCGCCAGATGTTCTCGGTGAACGTGACGCTGGGCGCGAGCAGCGTCGCCGACGCGGTCGACTTGATCGCCGACAGCAGCGCGCCGAAGAACAGCACCTGCATCGCGAACGGCATGTGGCCGAGCACCAGC
>JAFECV010000580.1 GCA_018241985.1 Pseudomonadota bacterium
GCGGCGGCAAGGGCGGCGATGGGCACAATGGCCCGCTGGCGTGCGGTGAGGGGTTCCTCAGCGGGCGTTGTATTGCTCATCGCTCACCTTCTCCAGCCACTCCACGTTCTTACCATGAGCCGTGGTGCCGGTGATGGCCAGGTGCGTCATGGCCGTGCCGGGCGCGGCGCCGTGCCAGTGCTTGACGCCAGGCGGGCACCAGATCACGTCGCCGGGGCGGATCTCCTGGACGGGCTTGCCCCATTCCTGCGTCAGGCCCACACCCGAGGTCACCACCAGGTGCTGGCCGCAGGGATGGGTGTGCCAGGCCGAGCGCGCGCCGGGCTCGAAGGTCACGTAGGCTCCCGAGGCGTTGATGTTTTCGTTGGCCGGGAACAGCGGGTCCACGCGCACCAGCCGCGTGAAGAAACCGGATGGCCCGGCCATCGACGGCTGCGTGCCCGCGCGGGTCATGGTGGTATGGGGAAGGCCGTCAGCCACGGCCGAGGTGTCGGAAAGCGTTGTGTTCATGGCAGATCCTCTTGGGTAGTACCAACTGTAAAAAGCCGAGCATCGACTGAGAAGACTGCAAAATGCGCATGCACTTGTGCAATGTATTCACCAATAGTCGATATGGAGAACCTCAGCGACCTGCAAGCCTTCGTGGCCGTGGCCCGCGAGCGCAGCTTCACCCGCGCCGCCGCGCAACTAGGGCTGTCCCGTTCGGCGCTGAGCCATGCGATGCTGGCGCTGGAAGCCCGCTTGGGCGTGCGGCTGCTGACGCGCACCACCCGCAGCGTCTCCACCACGGAGGCTGGAACCCGGCTGCTGAACGCGGTGGCGCCTCGGCTCGACGAGATCGAGCTGGAACTGGGTTCGCTCAGCGCCCTGCGCGACAAGCCGGCCGGCACGGTGCGCATCACGGCGCATGACCATGCCATTGCCACCGTGCTCTGGCCCCGGTTGCTGCCCTTGCTGAAGGAGTACCCGGATGTGCACATGGAATTCAGCGTGGACTACGGCTTCACCGACATTGCCGCGCAGCAGTTCGATGCGGGCGTGCGCAGCGGTGACCGCGTGGACAAGGACATGATCGCCGTGCGCATTGCGCCGGATTTGCGCATGGCCGTCGCCGCATCACCCGAATACCTCGAAGGCAGGCCGCTGCCCACCACGCCCCATGATCTGACCGGTCATCGCTGCATCAATCTGCGGCTGCCCACGCACGGCGGCCTGCATGTCTGGGAATTCGAGAAGGAAGGGCAGGCGGTCAGCGTGCGCGTCGGCGGCCAGACCACCTTCAACAATACTTTCCTGATGCGCCAGGCCGCCCTGGACGGCATGGGCTTTGCCTACGTGCCGCTGGACATCCTGCAGCCGCACATCGACGAAGGCCGGCTGGTGCCGGTGCTGCGGGACTGGTGGCCGCTGTTTCCGGGCTACCACCTGTACTACGCGAACCGCAGGCAGATCGCACCGGCACTGGCCCTGATGATCGAGGCCCTGCGGTGGCGTGGAATGGAGGCTGGCGCCGGCGCGAGATAAAAAAAGGCCCCACCTTGCGGTGGAGCCTTGAACGGATCCCTGAGTCGTGAGACTGCGAAAAGATCCGAGGAGACAACCCTTCGAGGGCTCGGGCCCCCGGGTGTTCAAGTCAGTATCAACGGTCGATCAACGCTTCTTGGAAGCGGTCTTGGTGCCGGCCACGGCGGTTTCGGCAACCGTGTTGAAGTTGGCTTCGGCCAGGTCGCTCGCTTGCTTGACGACCTTCTGCACCGATTCGTAGGCGTTGGTGGCGGCAGCCACGGCGCTCTTCATCACGGCGACGGCGGTTTCCGAGCCGGCGGGCGCGTTCT
>JAFECV010000581.1 GCA_018241985.1 Pseudomonadota bacterium
AGCCGGCTCCGCGGGTGCCCGCGAACGGCCTGCTCCGCGGCCCCTCGAACCCGTTTCGTGCGTTGTGCGTTGTGCGCCGCGCGCAGCGTCACGGACCACTGAGAAGGACGCCGCATGAAGCTCGTGATCCTCGACCGCGACGGCACGATCAATTACGACAGCGCGGACTTCGTCAAGGCGGAAGACGAATGGGTGGCGATGCCCGGCGCGCTGGAAGCGATCGCGCGGCTGAACCATGCGGGCTGGCACGTGGTGCTGGCGATCAACCAGCCGGGCCTGGGCCGCGGGCTGTTCGAGATGGCGGCGCTGAACCGGATCCACGCGAAGATGCACAGGCTGCTCGCGGCGCAGGGCGGGCGCATCGATGCGGTGTTCTTCTGCCCGCACGCGCCCGACGAAGGCTGCGCCTGCCGCAAGCCCAAGCCGGGCCTGTTCGAGCAGATCCGCGAGCGCTACGGCGTCGAGGCGAAGGACGTGCCGGCCGCAGGCGACGGGCTGCGCGACGCGCAGGCGGCGGCCGCCGCCGGTTGCGAAGTCCATCTGCTGCTGACCGGCCAGGGCGCGGCGCTGCGCGAACCCCTTGCGCGCGGCGAGCCGTTGCCGGCGGGCTGGCCGCCGGGCACGCGGGTGCACGACGACCTGGCCGCGTTCGCGACCTTCCTGCTCGCGCGCGAGGAAGAGCGCCAGGCCGCCGCGGCGGCCGCGTCCAATTCGCCTCCGTCGCCCGCCGCGCCGCCTGCGGCATCGGCCATGCCGGCGCAGGCCGCCTGACGCGGCTCGGGATCCGCGGACAGCGATGCACGCCATGAGCCCGCAGCCGGTCCGCGTGCGACGTATCGCTCCCGCCCACGAGGCTGCGCAATGGCCGTGATCCGTTCGCTGCTGCACTTGGTGTGGATGGGGATCACGGTGGTCCCCTGGGCCACGTTCGCGATCGTCGCGTCGCTGTTCGTCAGCCCCACCCGCATGTACTGGATCTGCGCCGGCTGGCTGCGCATGGCGGTCAACAGCGGCAACCTGATCCTGGGCATCGAGAACCGCATCACCGGCTGGGAGAACCTGCCGCAGGGCGAGACCGACGCTGCCGTGCTGCTGTGCAAGCACCAGTCGACCTGGGAGACCTTCGTGATGCCGGCGATCATGCCGCACCCGCTGGCCTACGTGTTCAAGCGGGAGCTCCTGTACATCCCGTTCTTCGGCTGGGCGATGGCGCGCATGGACATGATCCACATCGACCGCAGCGAAGGCGCGCGCGCCTTCCACAAGATGGTGGTGCAGGGCAAGCGGCTGATGAGGCAGGGCACCTGGATCATCATGTTCCCCGAGGGCACGCGCGTCGCGCGCGGCGAGGCCGGCAACTACAAGGCCGGCGGCACGCGGCTCGCGATCCGCTGCGGCGTGCCGGTGATCCCGATCGCCGTGACCTCGGCGCGCTGCTGGCCGCGCAAGGCGTTCGTCAAGCGCCCCGGCGTGGTCGACATCTCGATCGGCAAGCCGATCCCGACGGAGGGGCGCAAGCCCGACGAACTGCTGCGCGAGGTGCAGGGCTGGATCGAGGCCGAGATGCGCCGGCTCGACCCCGATGCCTACGGCGCCGCGCTGCCGGCTGCCGCGAAACGCTGGGGGGCCTGATGCGACCGCGTCTGCCGTTCACGCCCGACCTGTTCGATCCGGCGCCTTTGGTGCCGCGGTTTTTTGAACAAAAACGGCCACAAGCCAGCGCGGATTCTGAGCAGTTTGCTATCAAAAACGGAACAAACGCAAAGCGCGGCACGGACCCGGCCGCGGCGCCGCCCTCGTTCACGCATCCGCGCGCGAACCGGCGTGCGCT
>JAFECV010000582.1 GCA_018241985.1 Pseudomonadota bacterium
AACGCCTGCTGCTGCAGGACGCGATGCCGACGACGCCGTCGGGCAAGATCCAGAAATTCAAGCTGCGCGAGCTGGTCCAAAGCCTTCCCGCATGAGGGTCGCTCGCCGATCGCGGGCCGGCCACAGGAGATTTCGATGAAAGCAGCCTTCCTCACCGCACACGGCGGCAACGAGGCGGTCCAGGTCGGCGAACGCCCGGTGCCGGAGCGCGCGCCGGGCGAGGTCCTGGTGCGGATGAAGGCGGCGACGCTGAACCGGGTCGATTTGTACATGCGCAACAGCGGGGCCGGCATCACGCACCGGCTGCCGCAGATCATGGGCGTCGACGGCGCCGGCGTCGTCGAGGAGACCGATGCCGACGAGTCCCGGCTGCGGCGCGGGCAGGCCGTGGTGCTGCATCCGGCGATCTCCTGCGGCCACTGCGAATTCTGCGAGCGCGGCGAGGGCGTGCTGTGCACGCAGATCGCGGTGCTCGGCGAGCAACGCGACGGCACCTTCGCCGAATTCATCAGCGTGCCGGCGCGCAACGTGTTCGCGATGCCGCCCGGCCTGGGCTTCGCGCAGGCCGCCGCACTTGGCGTGAATCACCTGACCGCCTGGCGCATGCTGTTCACCAAGGGTCGGCTCGAGCCGTCGCAGACGGTGCTGGTGTTCGGCATCGGCGGCGGCGTGTCGCTCGCGGCGCTGCAACTCGCGAAGGCCGCCGGCGCGCGGGTGATCGTCACCTCGCGCAGCCAGGCCAAGCTGCAGCGCGCGCTGGCGCTCGGGGCGGATCACGCGATCGACGCGAGCAAACAGGACGTGGTGCGCGAGGTGCACGCGCTCACTGGTGGACGCGGCGTCGACCTGGTGATCGAGAACGTCGGGCAGGCGGTCTGGTCCGCCGCGATGAAGTCGCTGGTGCGCGGCGGGCGCCTCGTGGTCTGCGGCGCGACCAGCGGTGACCAGCCGCCGGCCGATCTGCGCCGCATCTTCATCCGCCAGCTTCAGATCATCGGTTCGACGCTGGGCGATCTCCATGAATTTCGCGCGCTGCTCGAATTCTGCGGACGCGGCACGGTGCAGCCGGTGCAGGACAGCGTGTTCACGCTCGACCGGATCCACGCCGCGCTGGATCGGCTCGAATCGGGTTCGCAGTTCGGCAAGATCGTGATCGACCTCGCTGCCGGCTGAGACATCGCCTCCGCGGCCTGCGCGCCGCGCTAGCTAATGCGTCAGAAACGACCCCAGGTCGGCGAGTGGGTCAGCGCAACGCCGACGATGTAGCCGACGCAGAGCAGCGCGAGCGCGAACGCCGGCCAGCGCCGTGCCGCCGGCGTGCTCCGCCCGAGCGCGACTCGCCCCAACAAGATGTAGAGAACGAGCGCGAGCACCTTCGCGGTCAGCCAGCCCTGCACGAACGGATACTGGCCGATGATCCAGCAAAGCCACAACGCGGACGCGAGCAGCACGGTGTCGACCACATGCGGTGCGACCAGCAACACGCGCGAATTGCGCCAGGGCCTGCCCAGCCCCTGCAACGCGCCGCGCAACAGAAACAGGCTGATGCTGACCACCACGCAGGTCACGTGCAACGTCTTCACCGATACGTATTCCATCGAACCTTGACCTCAGTTCCGTCTCTCGCAAGGAGCCCGCACCCGTGAACACGGCGCGAACGGTCCGGCGCGCAACGCATCTGATGCCGGGGCCGGGCTGACGGGTATTTTATTAAGATACACTTAAAATATTGCTTTAACGTCGTCGCCCGGACCTCGATCGGCAGAAAATCGGTGTCCGAGCGTCGCCCATCTCCACTGCTCGCAATGAAGCTCCCCTCCGCGCCGGTGAG
>JAFECV010000583.1 GCA_018241985.1 Pseudomonadota bacterium
GCTTCGCATGGTTGCCCCACGAACTGCGCTCGTAATCGATGATGCTCGCGACATCGGCGTCGCTGAGCTGCCCGCCGAACGGCGGCATCGCACCGCCATAGGCGACGCCGCCGATGGTGACGCCGTGCGCGCCGAACAGCACCGTGTGGATGTGCAGCGTGGCATCCGCGTTGTTCACCGCGGCATTGCCCTCGAGCGGCGGAAACGCACCGGGAACGCCCTCGCCGCTCGCCTGGTGGCAGGCCGCGCAACTCGACGTGAACAGTGCCTGGCCCTTGGCCGCGTCGTAGACGAAGCCGGCCGCCGGCGCGGCACCGCCGGGCGCTGCGGTGGCAGCAGATTGCGTGGCCGGGGCCGGCGCCGCCGCGCCGGCGCCGCCCGGTGCGCCGCCTGGCGTGCCGCCCGCTGCGCCGGACATCTGGTAACCCGGAATCGGCATCTGCTTGAGCGACAGCAGGTACGCGACCAGCGCCTTCGCCTGCGCGGTCGGAATCACCACGCCGTGTTTCGGCGCGAACTGCGCCGGCACCGGCACCGCGGCCTCGCCCGGCGGCAACCGATCGACCACGCGGAACAGGAACTTGAAGTTCGGCATGATCGATTCGGGCACCACCGCGCGCGGGTCGTACAGATGGATGTACTGCCACACGTCGCTCGACTTGGTCGTGCCGACGTTCGTCAGATCGGGGCCGGTGCGCTCCGAGCCCAGCAGTTCCGGCGTCTGGTACGCGAAGTCCCCCGGCGCGGACGGCCGCCCGAATTCCTTGTCCTCGGCCAGCGGGCGCACCTGCTGCGTGTGGCAGTAGTCGCAGCCGTTCGCGGCGAACACCTTGCGGCCTTCGAGCTGCAGCGGACTGAGCGGCTGCACGCCGGGGCCGGCCGGCGTCTGCGACAGTTCGACCGCCGGGATCAGCGCGATCGCGAGCACGATGACCACATAGATCAGCAGCGCGCCGCCGGCGATCAGGACCAGCTTTCTCATGCCGCGGCCTCCCCGGCCGGCGCGAGGATCGGCGACGCCGCGTCACCCGGCTGGCCCGAGGTCATGCGCCAGACGTTCCACGCGAACACGAGGTGCGAGAGGAACATCAGCAGTCCGCCGACGCCGCGCCAGACGTAGTACGGCTGCATGTCGACCACCGACTGGATGAAGGGCTTGCCGTCCGCCCAGTCCAGCCCCTGGATCGTGCCGCCGATCGACAGCGAAATGACGTAGATGAAGCTGCCGACCACCGCCATCCAGAAATGCAACGCCAGGCCGAACCGGCCCGCGGTCTTGGCCGTAGCCAGCGGCAGCAGCGCGTAGATGCCGCCCCACAGCGCGAAGCTGATGAAGCCGTACATCGTCAGGTGCGAGTGCCCCACGGTGAAGTTGGTCAGGTGCCAGATGGCCTGCATCGAGCGGAACGCCTCGAGCGTGCCCTGGGTCGACCCCACGAGGTAGCCGATCACGCCGACGAAGATGAACATCAGCGGGTACGAATGGATCATGTCGCGGGTGCGCCCGCGCATCGTCAGCAGGTAGTTCGCGCTGCCGCCCCACACCGGCACCAGCATCGCGACGCTGAACACGATCGCGGTGGTCTGCAGCCACCACGGCAGCGGGCTGAACAGGAAGTGGTGCGCGCCCAGCAGCGGGTAGAACAGCAGGTTGGTCCAGAACGCGAGCACGCCCAGCGCATACGAGTAGATCGGCCGGCTCAGGACCTTCGGGATCGCGTAATAGAACACGCCGAGCGCGAGCGGCGTGAACCACATCCCGACCGAGTTGTGCATGTAGTAACCCGAGATCGCGACCTGCCCGAGCCCGATCTGGTACCACGGCAGCA
>JAFECV010000584.1 GCA_018241985.1 Pseudomonadota bacterium
ATGCGCGCCGCCCCCCAAAAGCCCCAGGAGACAAGACGATGAAGAAAACCGACAAGGCGAACGCCGGCAAGGCCGACGCGCCAGAGACCCCGAACCCCGCGAGCGACCCTGCGCAGCAGAGGATCTGGCTCGCCGGCCTGGGCGCGTTCGCGAAGGCGGGCGAGGAAGGCGGCCGGATGTTCGAGGCGCTGGTCAAGGAAGGCATTGCCCGGCAGCGCAAGACGCAGGCCGAAGCGCAGCAGAAGCTGTCGGAAGCCACGCAGCGGATCGGCGCGTTCGCCAGCGGCCTGTCGGCGCAGGCGGCGCGGCCCTGGGGGGGCCTCGAGAACATCTTCGAGGACCGGGTCGCGAAGGCGCTGAACGCTTTGGGCGTGCCTTCGTCGCGCGACCTGGATGCGCTCGCCGCGCGCCTCGACGCGCTGGAGCGCCGCGTGCAGGCGCTGGCCGGCAAGGATCGCGGCACCGCACGCGCGGCGGCGAAGACCGCCGGGAAGAAGCCAGCGCCCAAGCGCACCGCCGCGCGCAAGGCGGCCTCTTAGCGACACTCTTAGCGACACTCTTAGCGACAGAGTTGGTCACGGCTGGCGACGGCCAGCGCCGCCGCCCGCGCGGCGCGCATCGCTGCGTGCCTGCACCGTTCCCGCGCGCCCGCGGCTTGCTGCGCTGCAGCAGTTTTTGCAGGCGCCGCCCCCTACACTTCTCATCGTCCGCGCGCTCCGGTCGGCATCGGCCACCGAGGAAGTGGCGCGCACGGGGAACAACCAACACACACATGGCGAAGAAGCCGCCACGCCGCACCGCGGAGCGCATTCTCGAGGTCACGCTGGAGCTGTTCAACCGCTTCGGCGAGCCGAACGTCTCGACCACGCTGATCTCGGCGGAGCTGAACATCAGCCCCGGCAATCTGTACTACCACTACCCGGCGAAGGACGAGCTGATCAATTCGCTGTTCGACCGCTACGAACATGCGCTGAACGAACTGCTGCATGCGGCCGATGGCGTGCGCGACGTGGAGGACGCCTGGTTCTTCCTGCACTCGCTGTTCGAGCTGATCTGGCAGTACCGCTTTCTGTACCGCGACCTGAACGACCTGCTCTCCAAGAACCGCCGGCTGGAAACGCATTTCCAGTCGGTGCTGAAGAACAAGACGCGCGCCATCACCGATCTGCTCGGCGGCATGGTGCGCGCCGGCGCGGTGCAGATCGCGCCGACCGAGGCCCCAGTGACCGCAACCGGCATGGTCGTGCTGCTGACCTACTGGCTCAGCTTCGAGTACGTGCGCGACCCGCGCCGCGCGCTCGAGCCCGAGCAGGCGCAGCGCGCGCTGCTGCGCGGCGCGCACCAGGTCTTGAATCTGCTCGCGCCGTACCTGGAGCCGGCGCAGCGCGCGCATTTCCTGGGGCTGGTGCAGGCTTACGGCAACGAAGAGAATTGAAGGAGGAGACAAACATGGCGAAGTGGACGGCGTTCCCCTACGCAGGCGACTATCGGTTCGATGCCGCCGACATCAAGAAGCACTGGGCGCGGCTGCACGCCGGCGACCTGGAGCCGCTGCCGCAGGATGCCGAGGTGCTCGCGGCCTGGGCGCTGTTCCACAGCGGCGAGTTCCAGAAGGCGTTCGATGCCGGTCTGAAGGCGGGCGGCGCCGGCGTCACGGTCGCGAACAAGGCGAGCTGCATCTACGCGAACTACCTCGAGAAGAAGGAGCGCACGCGGCTCGAGATCTTCATGCGCGCGGCCGAACGCGCCGGCGCGCAGGCCGAAGCCGAGCCGGACAACGCCAACGCCTGGTACTGGCAGGCCTAAGCGCTGCGCC
>JAFECV010000585.1 GCA_018241985.1 Pseudomonadota bacterium
CCACGTCGACTTCACGATCGAGGTCGAGCGCTCGATGCGCGTGCTCGACGGCGCGTGCATGGTGTATTGCGCGGTCGGCGGCGTGCAGCCGCAGTCCGAGACGGTCTGGCGCCAGGCGAACAAGTACAAGGTGCCGCGCCTCGCGTTCGTGAACAAGATGGACCGCACCGGCGCGAACTTCTTCAAGGTGTTCGACCAGATGCGGCTGCGCCTGAAGGCGAACCCGGTGCCGGTCGTGATCCCGATCGGCGCCGAGGACAAGTTCACCGGCGTGGTCGACCTGATCAAGATGCGCGCGATCATCTGGGACGACGCCTCGCAGGGCATGAAGTTCGAGTACCGCGACATCCCGGCGGACCTGGTCGACACCGCGAAGGAGTGGCGCGAGAAGATGGTCGAGGCCGCCGCCGAAGCGAACGACGAGCTGATGAACAAGTACCTCGAGGAAGGCGACCTGACCGAGGACGAGATCCTGCTGGGCCTGCGCACGCGCACCATCGCGACCGAAATCCAGCCGATGCTGTGCGGCACCGCGTTCAAGAACAAGGGCGTGCAGCGCATGCTCGACGCGGTGCTCGACTTCATGCCGTCGCCGGTCGACATTCCGCCGGTGGCCGGCGTCGACGACGACGAGGCGCCGACCGAGCGCCGCGCCGACGACAACGAGAAGTTCTCGGCGCTCGCGTTCAAGCTGATGACCGACCCGTTCGTCGGCCAGCTGACCTTCGTGCGCGTCTATTCGGGCGTGCTGTCCAAGGGCGACAGCGTCTACAACCCGGTGCGCGGCAAGAAGGAGCGCATCGGCCGTATCGTGCAGATGCACGCGAACGACCGCCAGGAGATCGAGGAAATCCGCGCCGGCGACATCGCCGCCTGCGTCGGCCTGAAGGACGTGACGACCGGCGAGACGCTGTGCGACCCGTCGGCGATCGTGACGCTCGAGCGCATGGTGTTCCCGGAGCCGGTGATCGCGCAGGCGGTCGAGCCGAAGACCAAGAGCGACCAGGAGAAGATGGGGATCGCGCTGCAGCGGCTCGCGCAGGAGGATCCGTCGTTCCGCGTGCAGACCGACGAGGAATCGGGCCAGACCATCATCTCCGGCATGGGCGAGCTGCACCTGGAGATCATCGTCGACCGCATGAAGCGCGAGTTCGGCGTCGAGGCCAATGTCGGCAAGCCGCAGGTCGCGTACCGCGAGACCATCCGCAAGACCGTCACCGACGTCGAAGGCAAGTTCGTGCGCCAGTCGGGCGGCAAGGGCCAGTACGGCCACGTGGTGTTCACGATCGAGCCGCAGGAGCCGGGCAAGGGCTTCGAGTTCGTCGACGCGATCAAGGGCGGCGTGGTGCCGCGCGAATACATTCCGGCGGTGCAGAAGGGCGTCGAAGAGGCGCTCAACACCGGGGTGCTGGCCGGCTATCCGGTGGTCGACGTCAAGGTCACGCTGACCTTCGGCTCGTACCACGACGTCGACTCGTCGGAGCAGGCGTTCAAGATGGCGGCGATCTTCGGCTTCAAGGACGGCTGTCGCAAGGCGAGTCCGGTGATCCTCGAGCCGATGATGGCGGTCGAGGTGGAGACGCCCGAGGACTATGCCGGCAACGTGATGGGCGATCTGTCATCGCGGCGCGGCATGGTGCAGGGCATGGAGGACCTCGCCGGCGGTGGCAAGGCGATCAAGGCCGAGGTTCCGCTGTCCGAGATGTTCGGCTACTCGACCACGCTGCGTTCGATGTCGCAGGGCCGTGCCACCTACACGATGGAATTCAAGCATTACAGCGAAGCGCCGAGGAACGTGTCCGAGGCCATCGTTGC
>JAFECV010000586.1 GCA_018241985.1 Pseudomonadota bacterium
TGACGTTCACGCCGCGCTCGACGCCGAGGTATTTCACTGGAATCAACCCCTGGTCGTGGTACATCGCGACCACCACGTCGAACGCGCCCGGCCGGCCGTGCTGCGCGCGCGCGCGCATGAACACCGTGTCCGGCGCGAACGGGCCGTTCGCATCGATGCCCTCGGCACGCGCCGCGGCGATCGCCGGAGCGATCACGTCGATCTCCTCGCGGCCGAACAGCCCGCCTTCACCGGCATGCGGGTTCAGGCCCGCGACGGCGATGCGAGGACGGTCGCGGCGCGGGCTGTCCACGGGCCCGCGCACGCAGCGGTGCGTGATGCGCAGCGTCTGCAGCACGTTGTCGTAGCTGACCGCGTCGATCGCGGCGCGCAGCGGCAGATGGATGCTGACCAGCACGGTGCGCAGCTCCTCGTTCGCAAGCATCATGCGCACCGGCATCGCCGCCACCGGCACGCCGGCGTGCGCCGCCGCCTCGGCCTGCAGCAGTTCGGTGTGACCGGGAAAGCCGACGCCGGCCGCGGCCAGCGCCTCCTTGTGCAGCGGCGCGGTGACGATGCCCGAAACCTCGCCGCCGAGCGCCGCGCGCGCCGCCCACCGCACGCAGTCGGCGGCGAAGCGGCCGGCCGCCGCGCTCACCTGCCCGAACGGAACGAGATCGGCGAACGGCGGCGCCACCTGCAGCACGGGGATGCAGCGCGGCGGCGCAGCCATCGCCTCGGCCGCTGCATCGACCTGCGCCACCGGCAGCGCCGGCTGCCCCGGGCCTGCGATGCACGCGGCCGCGCGGCGCAGCGTGGCCACGTCGCCGGCGACGACGCAGCCGCGCATGAGATCGGGCGCGTCGCGGAATGCGCGCGCGATGATTTCCGGGCCGATGCCGGCCGCGTCGCCCATCGTGATCGCCAGCGGCCGGTTCAACGCCATGTCCTCATGCCGGGTTGTCGATGTCGATGAACTCGTGCGCCAGGCCGAACTGCGCCGCGACATGGGCCGCGACCGCCGGCGCGCCGTAGCGCTCGCTCGCATGGTGGCCGCAGGCGAGGTAGGCCACGCCGCATTCGCGCGCAACGTTCGCCTGCGGCTCGGAAATCTCGCCGGTGATGAAGGCCTGCGCCCCGGCGGCGATCGCCGCCTCGAAGTGGCCCTGCGCGCCGCCGGTGCACCACGCTATTCTTTCAATAGCACCCTGCGAAGGATCCACCAGCACGACCGGGCGATTCAGCCGTTTTTTGACATGCGCCGCCAGCGCGCGCGCGTCGGCAAACGCGCCGTCGTCCTCGCGCCGCCCGAGAAAGCCCAGGCCCTGCTCGCCGAAGCGGCCCGCCGCGCCGTCCAAAGCCGCGAGTCCGAGCACGCGACCCAGCTGCGCGTTGTTGCCCAGCACCGGGTGCGCGTCCAGCGGCAGGTGGTAGGCGAACAGGTTGATGTCGGCGCCGAGCAAGAGTGCGAGCCGTTGCTTCATCCACCCGGTCACCGTGCCCTGCTGGCCGCGCCAGAACAGGCCGTGGTGCACGAAGATCGCGTCGGCGCGGGCGGCGATCGCAGCCTCGATCAGCGCGCGGTTCGCGGTGACGCCGGAGACAATCTTGCCGATCTGGGCGCGCCCCTCGACCTGCAGCCCGTTCGGGCCGTAGTCGGAAAAGCGCGCCGGCTCCAGCAGCGCGAACGCGGCGGCCTCGCCGATCGAGAGGCCGTCGCGGTGCAGGTCGTACGGCCGGCACGGCGCGGCGGAGACGAGCTGCAGCGAATGAAAGCCGTACAGCGTGGTCAGGCACAGCGAATCGACGCCACCGACCAGCGCCGCGTCGA